>JBBQMM010000115.1:0-10740 GCA_038328935.1 Burkholderiales bacterium | reverse complement strand
GGCGGTGGCCATCCTGCCGCTGCTGGGCGTGGGGGGCTCGCAGCTCTTCAAGACCGAAGTGTCAGGGCCGATGAAGGACCAGAAGCTCACGCCTCGCATTGCCGACACCGCGCGCGTCATATGGGGTACTTACGGCCTGCTCTCGCTGAGTTGTTTCCTCGCCTACCGATGGGCCGGCATGAGCTGGGTCGATGCTTTCCTGCACATGTGCACGACGGTCAGTCTGGGCGGCTTTTCCAGTTACGACGCCAGCTTCGGGCACTGGAATTCGCCGCAGATCGAGGCCGTGGCCATGGTCTTCATGATGCTCTCGGGCGTCAACCTGCTGCTGTACTTCGTCGCCTGGCGCGGCCGCAGCATGGCCGTGCTCTGGCGCAATGCCGAGGTGCGGGCCTTCTACGCGGTGGTGCTGGGCACCGTGGCACTGATCACGGCCTACCTGCTGGTCAACGGCACCTACACCGACGCGCTGCTGGCGCTGCGCCACACGGCCTTTCACGTCATCTCGGTGGCCACGACCACGGGCTATTCGACTCACGACTACGCCCAGTGGCCGGCGTTTGCGCCGCTCTTGATGATCTTGCTGGGCTGCTTTGCCACCGCAGCCGGCAGCACCGGTGGTGGTATCAAGATGGTGCGCATGCTGCTGCTGGCCAAGCAGGCGCAAAGGGAATTGGTGCGCATCGTGCACCCCAGCGTGATCAACCCGGTGGTGCTGGGCGCCAGCGCCGTGCCCGACCGTGTGATGCAAAGCGTGATCGCCTACATGATGATCTACGGCGCCAGCCTGGTCGGGCTGACGATGCTGCTGCTGTTCAGCGGCCTGGATGTCGTCACCGCATTCACGGCGGTGCTGGCCTGCGTCAACAACATCGGCCCCGGGCTGGGCGAAGTGGGCCCGGCGGTGAATTACGGTGGCTTGACTGACTTTCAAACCTGGGTCTGCACTTTTGCCATGCTGCTGGGCCGGCTGGAGCTGCTGAGCGTGCTGGTGCTGTTCACGCCGCAGTTCTGGCGCAAGTAAGCCGCGGGTTTCGGCCGATGCCCACACGCCGCCGCTCGAGCCCCACCGCGCTGGGCAAGCTGCGGCGGCCGCATCTGGGCCGGGTGTTTGCACGCGAGCGCTTGTTCGCCGAGCTCGACACCGCGGCGCGGGTGCCGCTGACCTGGGTCGCCGGCCCGCCCGGCATGGGCAAGACGACGCTGGTCGCCACCTATCTGGAGGCCAGGGCCACCACCTGCCTGTGGCTGCAGCTCGATGCGGGCGACGCCGACCCGGCCAGCTTCGTGCACTTCTTGCTGGCCGCCCTGGCGCAGCAGGCGCCGCGCCGGGCGCTGCGCTCGCCACCACCATCGACCGACGATTTGCGTGACTTTTCAGCCTACCTGCGCCGCCTGTTCAGGCGCATGGCGGCCAGCGTGGAGCTTCCCTGGGCGCTGGTGCTGGACAACGCACAAGAGCTGCACGGCGGCAGCGCCGTGCACGCCGCGTTGGTGGCCGTGTGCAGTGAACTGCCGGAGCGCGCACGCGTTTTCTGCATCAGCCGCGAGCCATCGCTAGACGCCTATGCCGCTGCGCAGGCGCGCCAGCATCTGGCCTTGATCGACGAACGCCAACTGCGCTTCAGCGACGACGACACGCGCCAGCTGGTGGCCCTGCATGGCCGCGACTGGCCGGCCGCCGAGCTGCAACAGGCCACCGACGGCTGGGCCGCGGGCATGATCCTGTTGCTCGCCACACGTGCCGAAATCGGCCTCGACGCAGCGCTGCGCGGCGGGCCGGCGCGGTCGCGTCTGTTTGCCTTTTTTGCCGGCGAGGTGCTGGCCGGCATGAGCCCGCGCCAGGGTGCGGTGCTGACGCGCATCGCCTTCCTGCCCAGCACCAGCGTGGCGATGGCGGTGGCGCTGACTGGCGACGCGCAGGCCGGCGAGCTGCTGGCCGAGCTGGCGCGCCGCAGCCTGTTCACCGAGCGCCGCGAGGGCGTGCCGCCCGTCTACACCCTGCATGCACTCTTCAGCGAGTTCCTGCGCGCGCGGGCCGTCGAGCAATGGTCGAAAGCCCAATTGCAAGAACTGCACCGCGCTGCCGCGCGCCTGCTGGCCAGCCACGGCCAGGCCGACGCGGCCATCGCGCAGCTGATCGCTGCTCAGCAGTGGGACGAGGCCTTGCAGCTGGTGTTGCAACAGGCCGGGCAGCTGGTGGCGCAGGGGCGCACGGCACTGCTGCGCGACTGCCTCTGCGCGCTGCCCGACGTGCAGCGCAGCGATGCACAGGTGGCTTACTGGCTGGGATGCTGCGAAGCGGCCGCCGACCCGGCGCTGGCGCTGCGCCATTTCGAGCCGGCTCCCCAGGCCTGCATGGCCCTGGGTGACGAAGCAGGCGCCTTTCGCAGCGCCGCGGCGGCCGCCGACGCCGTGGTGTCCATCGGCGCCAGCCTGCACGCGCTGGAGGCCTGGATGCCCCTGCTGCGGGCCCATGCAGCGGCCTTCCTCGGCCAGCAGGACGACGAGACCGAGCTGCGCGTGCTGCCCGGGCTGCTGGCGGCTTTTGTGCACCTCGAAACTGCGCACCCGCTGACGGCGGTGCTGGCCGCACGCGCCGAGCGCCTGCTCGACCAGCCGCTGGGGCCCAACCAGCGCATCGTGCTGGGCACGCTGGCCTACTACCTGCTGTGGACCGGCCAGACGCAGCGGCTGGACCGCATGATCGTCAAGCTCGATCGCCTGTGCGCGGCCTCCGATGCCGCGCCCGGCACGCTGTTGCGCTGGTACGGCGTATCGGTGCTGGTCCGGGCGCTGCTGGGCCGTGTGGACGAAGCGCTGCAACATGCGCAACAGGCGCTGGCGCTGGCCCGGGCGATGCCCGCTGGCGGGCCGGCGGCCGTGCGCGCCAAGGCGCACCTGCTGGTGGTGCTGGCGGCGGTGACCGGCCGCGACCGCGCGCTGGCACGCACGCACCTGGCCGAGGCCGCGGCGCTGATGGATGCGGCCCATGCCATCGACGCCACGACCTACGAGTTCCAGCGCGGTCTGTTGATGCTGCTGGATGCCGACTGGACCGGTGCCCACCAGTTGATGCGTGCAGCCGTGGCGAGCGCGCGCGCCAGCGGCTGGCCGCTGCGTGAGCACATAGCGCTGCTCGGGCAGTCGCTGTCTGCCGCCCAGGTGGGCCAGTTCGTGGAGGCTGAAAGCGCCTACCAGGCCGTGCAGCTGCACCCCTTCATGGCCGTCTGCCGCTGGCACCAGTGGCTGGCCGCGTTGATAGAGGCGCACCTGGCGCGCTGCCAGGGCCAGCAGGCGCGGGCCCTTCAGGCGCTGGCACGCGCACTGGCGCTGGGGCGCGAGCATGGCTTTGATTTCGGCCCCATGCCGTTCTGTTGCGGCGACATGATGCCGCGCCTGGCGGCGCTGGCGCTCGATCACGACATCGACGCCGCATTTGCACGCCACATCATCCAGCGTCATGCCTTGCCGGCGCCGCCCGACGCGGGCCCGCGCTGGCCGTGGCCGATTCGCGTCCACACCCTGGGCGCCTTTGGCATCGAACGTGAAGTGGCGGCTGCGGGCACCCCTTCGCGCAAGGAAAGCCGCAAGCCGCTGGATCTGTTGAAGCTGCTGGTGGCGTTGGCGCCGGTGGGCGGCGGCCCGGTGCCGGTGGAGCGCCTGTGTGCAGCGTTGTGGCCCGACGCCGAGGGTGACGCCGCGCGCAACTCTTTCGACAACACCCTGCACCGTTTGCGCAAGCTGCTGGGCAGTGAACGTTACTTGCTGCTGCAGGCCGGCGGACTGAGCCTGGACGCGGCCTGGTGCTGGACCGACGTGGCTGCGCTGGACCGCTGCTGCTCGGCGCTGGACGCCGTAGCGGCCGACGCCGACGCCGCGCCTACGCGGGCCTGGGCCGAGCAGGCGCTGGCGCTGTACCGCGGCCCTTTCGTGGCGGGTGAAGACGAACTGCCCGACATCGTGGCGGCGCGCTCGCGCATCGACGCCCGCTTCACGCGGCACATGGCCACTGCCGGAGCGCGGCTGGAGCGCGGCGCCTGCCTGGCCGACGCTGCACGCGTCTACGAGCGCGTGCTGGAACTGCAGCCGCTGGCCGAAGACATCTGCCGCCACCTGATCCGTTGTCTGGTGGCGCTGGGTCGGCGCGCCGAAGCCTTCGAGGCCTATCGCCGCTGCCGCCAGCAGTTGCTGGTGCAGTTGAACCTGCGGCCGACGGCGCAGACCGAAGCGCTCGTCGACCCGATCCGCGATTCCGGGCCGTCTGGCGATCTCTAAAGCATCTCTACGCCATCTCTAAGACCGGCCCGCCTAAGCTGTGCTTCACCGCGCACCCGGGGTGCGCCACAACCCTTCAGGAGATGCACATGATGTTTCGCAAAACACTGACGACCGTGGACGGGGGCGCACCAGCCGACGCGCCAGCGCTGCCGGCGACGGCGGCTTCGCGCCGGGACTGGCTGGCGCGGGTGGCTGCGGGCGCGGCCGTGGCGAGCGCACCGCCGGGCCTGGGGATGAGCCTGGGGTTGAGCCTGATGACGGGCCTGGGCCTGAGCATGGGCTTGGGAACCGGCGCGCAAGCCCAAGCCAGCGCCGACACCTGGCGACTGTTGTGCAGCGGCCCGCCCGGCAGCATCCCCGACATCGTGGCGCGCCGGGTGGCCGAGCAACTGGCCCGCACCGACGCGCAAAAAGCCATTGTCGACAACCGCCCCGGCGCTGCCGGGCAGCTGTCGGTGGCAGCGCTGAAGGCGGGCTCCACCGATGGCGCCACGCTGCTGCTGGCGCAGGGCGCCATTGCCACCATCTACCCGTATCTGTACCCGAAGCTGGCCTACGACCCGGCGCTGGACTTGGCGCCGGTATCGATGGCCGGCGAAATGACGTTGGCGCTGGCCGTCGGCCCCGCCGTGCCCGCGGCGGTGACCAGCACGCGCGAGCTGCTGGCCTGGATGCGCAGCAACCCCGCGCTGGCCAACGTGGGCTCGCCCGGCACCGGCACCCTGCCGCACCTGCTGGCGGCGATGTTGATGCGTGAAGCGGGCGTGCCTTGGCAACACATCGTCTACTCCGGCGGGCCGCCGGCGATGGTGGCGTTGCTGGGTGGGCAGCTGGCGGCTCTGGTGCTGCCCGAAGGCCTGTTCAGCCCGCACCGCGCGGCGGGCCGGCTGCGTGTGCTGGCCACCTCGGGCGCGCAGCGCACGGCGTTGATGCCCGACGTGCCTTCGCTGGTCGAACAGGGTTTTGCCGATCTGGTGGTGCGCGAGTGGTTTGCGTTCTTCATGTCGGCCCGCGTGGCGCCGGTGACGGTCGAAGCGCGGTCGAAGGCCTTGCGTGCGGCCCTGGCCCAGCCGGAGCTGGTGGCGGCCTTCGCCGATGCCGGCATGGTGGCCGTGTCGAGCACACCCGCGGCGCTGGCGGCGCGCATCGCCGCCGAGCAGCGCACCTGGGCGCCGCTGATCCGTGCGTTGGCGGTACAGATTGAATGATGGCGCTGCCACCTCAGCCCGCCTCGACAGCCGAGCCGGCAGAAGATGCCGGCCGGCACACCGCCCATGCCTGGGACGCCGCTGCCGAAGCCTGGGACCGGCACGCGCCCATGTTGAACCAGTGGCTGCACGAAGCCACCCACCGCATGCTGGACGCTGCCGGCGTGGTGCCCGGCGCGCAGGTGCTGGACGTGGCTGCCGGCGCGGGCGACCAGACGCTGGACATTGCGCGCCGCGTCGGCGCCACGGGCCGCGTGCTGGCCACCGACATCTCGCCGGGCATCCTGTCGCTGGCGCGCGCCAAACTGCAGGCGGCCGGCTTCGGCGCGGTGCAAACCCAGGTGGCCGATGCACAGCTACTCGCGCCCGTGCTGCGCGCGCAGGGCGCCGGCTTCGACGCCGTGGTGTGCCGGCTGGGCCTGATGTTCTGCACGGCGCCGCAGCAAGCGCTGGTGGGTGCCCTGCAAGCCTTGAAGCCCGGCGGCCACTTTGCGGCGCTGGTTTTTGCAACGCCGCAGGCCAACCCCTGCATCACCACCCTGATGTCCACGGCGCGGCGCCATGCGGGCCTGGCACCCGCGTCGCCTTTCGAGCCGGGTACGCTGCTCAGCCTGGGCCAGCCCGGGTTGATGGCAAGTTTGCTGGCCATCGCGGGCTTCGAGCAGATCCAGACCGTGGCTCTTGCGGCGCCGATGCGGCTGCCCAGCGTGCAGCATTACATCCACTTTGTGCAGACCGCCGGCCTGCCGATCAGGGCCATCCTGCAGGGGCTGCCGCCAGCTGCGCAAGCAGCCGCCTGGCACGACATCGAACAGCAACTGGCGCGCTTCAACACCGGCGACGGGTGGGTCGGTGCCAATGAGTTGCTGCTGTGCACCGCAACGCGCCCGTTGACGATAGCGCGCTGACGGAAGCTCGCTGAAGGGAGCTGGCTGACGGTATCTTGCTGACGGTATCTCGCAGACGGAAGCTCGCAGACGGAAGCTCGCAGACGGTATCTCGCAGGGGGAAGAAGTCCGCTGACGGAAGCCCGCTGATGCGAGACTAGCGGCTGCAAACACCAGGAGCCGGGCCATGAATCGAAGGTTTTTGACGGCGGCGCTGCTGTTGCTGACGGGCCTGCTGACGGCCATGCTGTCAGGCTGCGGCACACCGTACGCCACTGTGCCCGACGCGGCCGGCCGGCCGGTGATGCTGCTCGGCCACGACCCGGTGGCTTACTTCACCCAGGGCCAGCCGCGGCGCGGGTTGCCGCAGCATGTGGTGGACCTGCCCGAGCGCAGCTATTACTTCGCCAGCGCTGAAAACAAGACCTTGTTTGCGGCCGCTCCAGCGCGCTACGAACCGCAGTACGGCGGCTTCTGCGCCAGCGGCGCGGCCTTTGCGGTGAAGTTGGGCAGCGACCCCACCGCGTGGGTGATTCGAGACGGCCGCTTGTTCATCTTCGGTGATGTGATCGGTCAGACCGCATGGGGCGTGGACCCGGCCTGGAACCTCGCTCATGGCGACCGTTTGTGGTCGGCGATCGCCAACCGCGGCTGGCGGGGGCAGTCACTGGCGGCCTATCTGAGCAAAGTGCCGCACTACCTGACGGGCGCGCAGATACGCGATCAGTGGCTGGCCCTGCATCCGGGGCAAAGTTGGCCCACCTACGACCCCGGCGGCATGGTGCAGAACCTGTTCCTGAAGCCCCCGGGCTGGCGCGCCGCAGAAGGTTTTGGTCAGCCGGCGCTGGGCTACCCCTGACGGGTCAGCCCGCGGGCTGGAGCACCGGTCAGCCCGCCGGCTGGAGCTCCGGTCAGCCCGCCGGCCGGAGCTCCGGTCAGCCCGCCGGCCGGAGCACCGTTCAGCCCTGCGCCGCCGCCAGCAGGGTGTTGAGCGTGGCGCTGGGCCGCATCACGGCTGCAAGCTTGTCAGGGTCGGGCAGGTAGTAGCCGCCAATGTCGGCCGGCTTGCCTTGAACCGCGGCCAGTTCGGCGACGATGGTCTCTTCGTTGTCGGCCAGCTGCCGGGCCAGCGCTGCGAATGACTGCGCCAACTCGGCGTCTTCGGTCTGCGCCGCCAACTCCTGCGCCCAGTACAGCGCCAGATAGAACTGGCTGCCACGGTTGTCGAGCTGCCCGGTCTTGGGGCTCGGGCCCTTGTTGTTGTCCAGCAGCTTGCCCGTGGCGGTGTCGAGCGCGCGCGCCAAAATTTTTGCCTTGCGGTTGTTCGTCTTCAGCCCCAGGTCTTCCAGGCTCACCGCCAAGGCCAGGAATTCGCCCAGGCTGTCCCAGCGCAGGTGGTTTTCTTCCACCAGCTGCTGCACGTGCTTCGGCGCCGAGCCGCCAGCGCCGGTTTCATACATGCCACCACCGGCCATCAGCGGCACGATGGACAGCATCTTGGCCGAAGTGCCCAGTTCCATGATGGGGAACAGGTCGGTCAGGTAGTCGCGCAGGATGTTGCCGGTGGCGCTGATGGTGTCGAGGCCGCGGATCACGCGCTCCAGGCTGTAACGCATCGCGCGCACCTGGCTCATGATCTGGATATCGAGCCCGGTGGTGTTGTGTTCGTGCAGGTACATCTTCACCTTGGTGATCAGCTGCGCCTCGTGCGGGCGGTAGGCATCCAGCCAGAACACCACCGGCATGCCCGAGTTGCGGGCGCGCGAGACGGCCAGCTTCACCCAGTCGCGGATGGCGGCGTCCTTGCACTGGCACATGCGCCAGATGTCGCCGGCCTCCACGTTCTGGCTCAGCAGCACTTCGCCGGTGGCGATGTCGGTGATGTTGGCGACGCCGTCTTCGCTGATCTCGAAGGTCTTGTCGTGCGAGCCGTACTCCTCGGCCTGCTGGGCCATCAGCCCCACGTTGGGCACTGTGCCCATGGTCTTGGGGTCGAAGGCGCCATGCCATTTGCAGAAGTTGATGATCTCCTGGTAGATGCGGGCAAAGGTCGACTCGGGCATCACGGCCTTGACGTCCTTCAGGCGGCCATCGGCGCCCCACATCTTGCCGCCGTTGCGGATCATCGCCGGCATCGACGCATCCACGATCACGTCGTTCGGTGAATGAAAGTTGGTGATGCCCTTGGCCGAGTCCACCATCGCCAGCTCGGGGCGGTATTCGTGGCAGGCGTGCAGGTCGCGCTTGATCTCGTCTTGCTTGCTCTGTGGCAGCGTGGCGATCTTCTCGTACAGGTTGGCCATGCCGTTGTTGACGTTGACGCCCAGTTCCTCGAACAGCCTGGCGTGCTTCTCGAACGCGTCCTTGTAAAAAATCTTCACGCAGTGGCCGAAGACGATGGGGTGCGAGACCTTCATCATCGTGGCCTTGACGTGCAGCGAGAACATAACGCCCGTATTGTGCGCGTCCTCGATTTCCTGTTCGTAGAACTCGAGCAGGGCCTTCTTGCTCATGAACATGCTGTCGACGATTTCGCGGTCCAGCAGCGCGACCTTGGGCTTGAGCACGATGGTCTTGCCGCTGGCGGTGATCAGCTCCATCTTCACATCGCGTGCGCGTTCCAGCGTGATGGACTTTTCACCATGGTAGAAGTCCCCGCCGTGCATGTGCGAAACATGGGTGCGCGAAGCCTGGCTCCAGCTCGACATGCTGTGCGGGTTCTTGCGCGCATATTCCTTCACGGCGCGCGGCGCGCGGCGGTCGGAGTTGCCCTCGCGCAGCACCGGGTTCACGGCTGAGCCGATGCAGCGGGCGTAGCGCGCACGGATGGCCTTCTCTTCTTCGGTCCTTGGCGCCTCGGGAAAGTCGGGCACGGCGTAGCCTTTGGCCTGCAATTCCTTGATGGCGGCGATCAGCTGGCCCTGCGAGGCGCTGATGTTGGGCAATTTGATGATGTTGGCTTCTGGCTTCAGCGTCAGCTTGCCCAACGAGGCCAGCGCGTCGGGCACGCACTGCGCTTCGTTCAGGCACTCGGGGAAGCTGCCCAGGATGCGCGCCGCCACCGAGATGTCGCTGGTATCGACCCTGACCCCGGCCGGCGCCGCGAAGGCGCGGATGATGGGCAGGAAGGCGCAGGTGGCGAGCATCGGCGCTTCATCGGTCAGGGTGTAGATGATGGTGGGCTGCTGGGTCGTCATGGACAGGCCTTTCGTGGGCTGGAGTCGTGTGCTGCGCCGCCAGCGTTTAAACAGGGCCCGACGGGCCCGACTCGGTACTGTGCCACCACAGGCTGTGCAGGCGCTGACGCTGGGGGGAGATGAAGCGTTCTGCGGCTGGCTCTCGCGCAGCCCGGAAACGACGGCGCCCTTGGATCGTAGGCGCAAACCTTGTGCAGGCCCGGCACCGGCTGCATGCGTACCGGCCCTGGGCGTCGAACAAGGCTTTGTGCTCGACGCGGCTGCGCCCGTCATCGCTGTGGGCCAGGCCGTCAACCAGTCTGTGCTTGTGCTTTGCACTGCTTTACTTTGCCGCTTGTCAACCGATTCGCCCCGCATCCGCGTTGGGCTGGGATGGAAAACCACCCCACGCGCACCCGAGGCGCCCGATCCGTTGTTCTGGCGCTGGCTTGCATCACCGCTCTGGGCGGCTGCGTGGTGGCTCCCGTCGGGCACCCGCGCTACGAGCGGCCCGCAGCCCGTATGGCGCCGCCACCCGCACCGGCCATGGCCGCTGCACCGCTTTATTTCTACCCTGAACGCGGCCAGCCTGAAAACCTGCAGGACCGTGACCGCTTCGAGTGTTACCGCTGGGCGGTGCGCGAAACGGGTACCGACCCCGGAATGATGGCCGTGCGCAGCGACGACGCGGGCCGCGCGCCGCCCGTACCGTACACGCCGCGGCGTGCCGATGGCGCCGACGTGGCGGCCGGCGCCGCCACCGGGGCGGTGCTGGGTGCGGTGGTGTCGTCACCTCGACACACCGGTGCCGCCGCCGTGCTCGGAGCCATTTTCGGCGCCACACTGGGTGCCGCCAGCAGTGAAGCCCGCAACCGCGCCATCGACGACGCCCAGGCGCGCCAGGCCGCAGCAGCCGAGCGTGCCCGCCTGCCGCTGGACAACTTCCGCCGCGCCATGACGGCGTGCATGCAGGGCCGCGGCTATCGCGTGCAATGAAGGGGAATTTGCAGATGACGACGAATCGATCCACGCGCGGCGAAAGCCTCAAGCGCCGCACCGCGACACTGGTGATGTTGCTGGCTGCCGGCCTGTCGACCGTACAGGCACAACCCTCGCGCGGCCATGATCGCGACGGCCCCCGTGACGGCCATCGTGAGGGCCCGCGCAACAGCCATCGTGACGGCCCGC
>JBBQMM010000114.1:0-10829 GCA_038328935.1 Burkholderiales bacterium | reverse complement strand
GCGCCAGGTCCCAGCCGCGTTCCAGGCCGTAGAGCAGGGCGGCACGGAAGGCATCGCCGCAGCCCGTGGGGTCGAGCACGGCCTCGGCCTTGACGCCGGGAATGCGCGTGCACTCTCCCTGCACCCAGATGTCGCAGCCCTGGTCGGCCAGGGTGACCACCAGACCCTGGATGTTCGGCCGCTTCGACATCGCCGCCAGCGATTCGCCGGTGCGTTCCTCGAGCATGCGGGCCTCGTAGTCGTTCAGTGCCGCCCAGCGCGCCATCGTCAGCATGTGGCGGTGCTCGGCACCGTCGAACTGCGGCAGCTGCTGGCCGGGGTCGAAGATGAAGGGGATGTGCTGTTCGGCCATCTGGTGCGCGTGCTGCCACATCGCGTCGCGGCCATCGGGGGCGATGATGCCGATGGCGAGGTCGCTGCGCTGCGCCTTGCCAGGCACCTTCATGTGGTGGGCGTTGCTCATCGCGCCCGGGTGGAAGGCGGTGATCTGGTTGTTGTCGCGGTCGGTGGTGATGTGGCACTGTGCGGTGTGCAGCTCGCGGTCGCGGTGGATCAGCGAGGTGTCGGCACCCCAGCCCTGCACGCGTGAGACGTACTCGCCGCCGTCCACACCCACGGCAGCCAGGATGACGGGTGCGCCGCCGATGGCCTGCAGGTTGTAGGCGATGTTGCCGGCGCAGCCGCCCCATTCGCGGCGCAACGTCGGCACCAGGAAGCTGACGTTCAGGATGTGCACTTGCTCGGGCAGGATCTGCTCGGCGAAGCGGCCCGGGAAGGTGGTGATGGTGTCGAAAGCGAGTGAACCGCAGATCAGGGCGGGCATGGCAACTCCGGTGATGACTGACGTTGATGGTTTGATGAATACTGTTCGGGCGCAGACCGGGCGGCAGTGGCTGCAGCAACGGAAGCAGCGGCAGTGTCGGTAGCAGCGTCGGCAGCAGCAGACGCCCGGCCGCTCAGGGGTAGAAAAGCTCCACCGTGTAGCCCGCCACGCCCTCGGGTGTGGCTGCGCTGGCTTGCAAGGTGCCCTGCAGCGTGACCTCGCCGCCGGCGGCGACGACGCCACCGTGGCTGCCCGCCTTGGGGTCTATTGTGCTGCCCAGGTCTTGCGGCAGCAGCACCTTGCGCGAGATCACCTCTCCCCTGCCGTCGGTGAACGTGACATCCAGCGCGGGCAGCGCCAGTTCCAGGTTGGCGCGGTTGCGCAGCGTCACTTGCAACTTGTACTGCAGCGTCATTTCAACGCGAATCAGGCCGCTGCTTTCAACGGCCAGGCTGTCGATGGCGCGCGCCGCCTGCACGGTGCAACCCAGGCCGGCGCAAAGGCCCTCCAACGCCGGTTTGGTGAACGGAAAGCGCGCTGCCGCCAGATCCCGGTAGGCCAGCGTCACCTGCGCCACTAACACCAGCGCGCTGCCCGTCACGGCTGCAATCAACATCGCGCGCATGTGCGGGCGGCGCCACTGCTGCTCGCGCTCGGCCTGGCGCATGAAGCCGGGTTTGGCGGTGGCGGGTACAGGCGCACGCGGCCGGGGCTCGGCGCGCAGACCGTCCAGACCGGCCGCGGCCTCTGGCGCCGCCCACGAGGTCTCGGGTGTGGTGGCGTCAAAGACCGAAGGCTCAGGGAGGCGCGGGGGCTGCGGTTCGGCAGCGGGCGGCCAGCGGTCATCGGGCTCGGGCTCCCATGGTGCGCCAGGCTGCGCCTGGGCCTCAGCGGGCGGGCGGGTGAACGTCGACGTCGACGCTGAGCGCCCGAACGTGAGCCCCGATGCGCTGGACGGCGGAGTGGTTGCGGCTGCAGCTGCGCCTGCGGCTGCGGCTGCGGCTGCGGCGCCTGCCAGGGAGGCGGGCGGCACAGCGTACGGTGACGGGGGGGTCGGCAGTGCCGGCGCTTCGCTGCGCTGCTGCGCGCGCGACATCGCAGCCTCGATCTTGGTGGCCAGCCGTTCACCCTCGTGCCCGTCCTGCCGCGCCCGGTGCGACGGTTCACGCGGTGCTGGCCAGCTGTCCTGCGGCGCCGACTCCCGCGGCAGGTCGGCGGGTTCATCGGCCAGGCGAGCCCAGCCGCCGTCCATGTCCACCATGTTTTCGGCGGCATTGAACACATGGGTGCAGCGACCACAGCGCACCCAGCCGTCGGACACCCGAAGCTGGTCGGCGACGACACGAAACACCGTCTTGCAGGCGGGGCAGCGCGTGGCCTGGTCGCTGGGCTTCATCGGCCCGGTGGCGGGGCGGCTGGGGCTGCCGCCCGCCCGTCCTTGTGTGCGGTCATCAAGATCCAGCCTTCCTCGGTGTCGGCCACCTCCAGGCGCACGAAGGGCGCGTAGGCGGCCTTCAGTTCATCGGCCTGCCGCTCCAGAATGCCGGCCAGCACCAGCCAGCCGCCGTCGGCCACGTGGCCGGCCAGCAGCGGCGCCAGCAGCTTCAGCGGCATGGCCAGGATGTTGGCCAGCACCACGTTGTAGACGCCGCTGGCATGTTCTGGAAGCTGGGCCTGCAGCACGACGCCGTTGCGCTGCGCGTTGTCCCGGGTAGCCTGCACGGCAGCGGGGTCGATGTCCACCGCGTCAAGTTCCCTGGCGCCCATGAGTGCGGCGCCGATGGCCAGGATGCCCGAGCCGCAGCCGTAGTCCAGCACGCGCGTGAGCTGTGCGCTGGCAGGCGCCTGAGCCAGCCAGCGCAGGCACATGCGGGTGGTGGGATGGGTGCCGGTGCCGAATGCCAGCCCCGGGTCCAGCCGCAGCACCTGGCGCGCTTGCGCAGGCGGTTCGTGCCAGCTGGGCACGACCCAGAACGTCGGCGTGATGGCCACCGGCGCAAACTGCTGCTGCGTCAGCCGCACCCAGTCTTGCGCTTGCAGCGGCGACAGCGACTGCAGGCTCAAGCCACGCGCCCAAGGCTGCGACAGCAGCACCGAAGCCGCGCCCTCGGCGCCGGCCTCGCTGTCGAACAGCGCCTGGATCGTCGACCGCTGCCAGCCCGGGGCCGGCGCCGGCATGCCCGGCTCGCCGAACAGAGCCCGTTCGTCTTCGGTGCCCGCATCGGCGTCTTCCACCGACACCGACAGCGCATCCAGTTCGTCCATCAACGCGTCGGACACCGGGTCCACCAGTTCCTGGGGCGAGCGCAGGACGAGTTCAAACATGCTGCGGCAATGGTGGCGGGTGGGCTGCGGACATGAAGGGCGCTGCTCTCAGCGGCGGTGGGCGGCCAACCAGCCTTCCAGGTAATGGATGGTGGTGCCACCTTCCATGAACTTGGCGTCGGACATCAAGTCGCGGTGCAGGGGGATGTTGGTGTGGATGCCTTCCACCACGGTCTCGCTCAGCGCGGTGCGCATGCGCGCCAACGCTTGCGCGCGCGTGTCGCCGTGCACGATGATCTTGCCGATCATCGAGTCGTAGTTCGGCGGCACGTAGTAGTTGGTGTAGACGTGCGAATCTACCCGCACGCCAGGCCCGCCCGGTGCATGCCACAGCGTGATGCGCCCCGGCGACGGCGTGAACTTGTAAGGGTCTTCGGCGTTGATGCGGCACTCCAGCGCATGGCCCCGCATCTCGATGTTGCGCTGGGCAAACGGCAGTTTTTCGCCGGCAGCAATGCGGATCTGCATCTGCACGATGTCGATGCCGGTCACCAGTTCCGTCACCGGGTGTTCCACCTGCACGCGGGTGTTCATCTCGATGAAGAAGAACTCGCCGTCTTCGTACAGGAACTCGAAGGTGCCGGCGCCGCGGTAGCCCATGCGCTTGCAGGCCGCCGCGCAGCGGTCGCCGATTTTCTCGATCACGCGGCGTGCGATGCCCGGGGCCGGCGCCTCTTCAATGATCTTCTGGTGGCGGCGCTGCATCGAGCAGTCGCGTTCGCCCAGCCAGACGGCGTTCTTGAAGGTGTCGGCGAGCACCTGGATTTCGATGTGCCGCGGGTGCTCGAGGAACTTCTCCATGTAGACCGCGGGGTTGCCGAAAGCGGCACCGGCTTCGCTGCGCGTGGTCTGCACGGCGTTGATCACAGCGGCCTCGGTGTGCACCACCCGCATGCCGCGGCCGCCGCCGCCGCCCGCAGCCTTGATGATCACCGGGTAACCGATGGCACGCGCCTGGCGGATGATTTCCTTCGGATCGTCGGGCAGTGCACCCTCGCTGCCGGGCACGCAGGGCACCCCGGCCTTGATCATGGTTTGCTTGGCCTGCACCTTGTCGCCCATGGTGCGGATGCTCTCGGGCGAAGGACCGATGAACACAAAGCCGCTGCGCTCCACGCGCTCGGCAAAGTCGGCGTTCTCACTCAGAAATCCGTAGCCGGGGTGGATGGCCTCGGCATCGGTCACCTCGGCGGTGGCGATGATGGCCGGCATGTTCAGGTAGCTCAGGGCCGACGACGCCGGGCCGATGCACACCGCCTCGTCGGCCAGCTTCACATACTTGGCTTCGCGGTCGGCCTCTGAATAGACCACCACCGACTTGATGCCCATCTCGCGGCAGGCGCGCTGTATTCGCAGGGCGATCTCGCCCCGGTTTGCTATGAGTATTTTCTTGAACATGGTGGTCGGGGCTCAATCGCCCTGGTGCGCTGCGCGCACAGAGCGCAATTTGGCTTCGCCGCAGTGCCTGCGGCACTGAACGCCCCGGTTAGCGATCAGGATTTTCTTGAACACGAGGTGCCGTCCCCGCTATTCAACGATGTACAGCGGCTGGCCGAATTCAACGGCCTGGCCGTTTTCGCACAGCATGCGAACCACCTTGCCTTCGCAGTCGGATTCGATCTCGTTCATGATCTTCATCGCTTCGATGATGCACACCGGTTGGCCGGGCTTGACGCTGTCGCCGATCTCGACAAACGGCTTCGCGCCCGGGCTGGCGGCGCGGTAGAAGGTGCCCACCATGGGTGACTTGATCACCTTGTCGGTAGCGCGGGCTGCGGCCTCGGTGGCGGCTGCAACGGCGGCGGCTTCGGTCTGCATGGCGGCCGCGGCTGCAGCCGTGGCAGCGGCAGTCATGGGCGCCGGCGCCATCATCATCGGCGCCATCTGGCCCATCGCCACGCCGCCCTTGACGATGCGCACCTTGCCCTCGGCCTCAGTGATCTCGAGTTCGGAAATGTTGGAATCCGACACCAGGTCGATCAGCGTCTTCAGTTTTCGCAAGTCCATGCGGTGTGCTCCTCTTGCAATGTGTGGCGCCGCGGGTTGCTGGCCGGCGCGCGTTGTTCTTGTCGTGGTGTTGTTGTCGTGGTGTGGTTGTCGTGGTGTGGTTGTCGCGGGGTTCAGGCGCTGCCGGTGGTGCGCAGCGACAGCGCGTGCTGCAGCGCCAGACGGTAGCCGTTCACGCCGAGCCCGCAAATCACGCCCACCGCGATGGCCGACAAGTAAGAGTGGTGCCTGAAATCCTCACGTCGGTGCACGTTGCTCAGGTGCAGTTCGATGAAGGGCAGGGCCACCCCCGCCAGTGCGTCTCGCAAAGCCACGCTGGTGTGCGTCAGGCCGCCCGGGTTGATGATGATGAACTCGGTGCCGTCGGTGCGCGCCAGGTGGATGCGGTCGATCAGCACCCCTTCGTGGTTGCTTTGCAGGGCGTTCAGCTTTGCGCCCGCATTTGCGGCCAATTGCACCAGTTCGGCTTCTATCTGCACGAGCGTGGTTGACCCGTAGACGTGGGGTTCACGCGCGCCCAGCAAATTCAGGTTCGGCCCGTTCAATACAAGAATGCTCATGCAGATAGTTCGCAGCGCTCGCGCGCCGGGGTGCTGGTCATCAAAGCGCGGGACTTTACGCCCTTTTGCATCCAGTTGAGCTTTTCTTGCTGCAGATGGAAGAATTTGCATCTTCTGCAGTACTTCAGCCGTTCTTCTGCGGCTTTTCTGGGCGTCGCGGCGGCCTCGGTGGCGTCCCGCCCACCTTTGCGCTGATTACCTCAGCTGTTGTGCCCACTGCTGCAGCTCGGCCAGGGTCGTGGCGCCTGCCTTTTGCCGCACCACCGCGCCCTTGGCGTTGAAGGCCACCGTGAACGGCAGCCCGCCTTGGGTATTGCCCAGGCGTCGCGAGAGATCGGCGCCTTCGAAGCCGGCCAGCGCGATGAGGTAGCTCACCGGACGGGCGGCCAGAAAACTGCGCACCGCGTTGGGATTGTCGACCGCCAGGCCCAGTACGCGCCAGCCCTCGGGCGCCATGTCGCGTGCGAAGCGATCAAGGTCGGGCATCTCGGCCACGCACGGTGGGCACCAGCTGCCCCAGAAATTGAGAAGCAACGGCTGGCCCAGCAGCGATGCCATGGCCAGCTCGCCGCCTTCAGGCCTGTCGAACCGCAACTGCCACAGCGTTGGTTCGGCAGCCATGGTGGCGTCGGCGGGGGCGCTTGATGCCCGTTGCTGGCGCCAGGCCACACCGCCAGCCAGTGCCGATGTGGCAGCACCCGCCAATGCCAGGCGCCAGGCGGTGCGGCGGTTCATGCGACACCGCCGGTTGGGCGCCCGGGGTGCTCGGGTTGGTTGGGGTGGTCGGGGTGCCCAGGCTGCTCGGCCTGGAGCAGCAACTTGCGCAGCGCTGCCTGGCTGCCCCGCCAGGGTCGTCCGCGCGCGTCGGGCTTGAGCGCGCCGCGCAGGTCGTCGGCATCATGCAGCAGCAGGTGCACCGTGACGGTGTCGCGCAGCGCGGGACTGCGGCTGGCCAGCGTCAGCACAGTCAGCGGCTCACGCCCGGTGCCGGGTTCTGCACCGGCGTCGAAGGGCACGCCGGTGTTGATGAGCGCGATCTCGGCAGCCTTGGTGTCGTCGCAATACAGGTCGAGCTGAACGGCAGACAGCCGCGTCGCCGTGCCGCGCCAGGCGGCACCCGACAGGTGGGGCCTGAATTCCTGCAGGCGCTGCATCCACTGCTGCGCCACCTCGCGCAGCGCGCGCAACTCCAGCGCCTGCGTGCCTGGACAGAACAGCGCAATGTGTTCGCGCACGGCGTCTTCCACCTGCTCGTTGCTGGGCAGCTCGGTGCGGCCGCCGTGGTGCTGGCGCGCCACCTTGCGCTTGGCGGCGCTGTACTCCATGCCTTCATCCACCACCAGGGCGGCGGCCGCTGCGGCCAGTTGCTCAGTCAGCGTGTTGCTCATGGACGGATTGTCGGCGCCCTTCAAATGACCCTGTTCAGGCGCCCATCGTCACGGCACGCTGACGCTGCCCATGCGGGCCACGATGGTGGCCGCACGGCTCAGCACATAAGCTGAACCGGGCGCTTTTTCGAACCGCTTGGGTGCCGGCAGCATGACGGCCAGCCGGGCCGCCTGGTCAGCCGACAGGCGCGCCGCATCGACCCTGAAATAGTGCCGCGCGGCGGCCTGTGCGCCGAACAAGCCTTCGCCCCATTCCACGCTGTTCAGATAGATCTCCAGGATGCGCTCCTTGCTCAGCAGCGTTTCGAGCAGCAGCGTGATGATGAATTCCTGCGCCTTGCGCGGCGCGGTGCGCTCGCCCGACAGGAACAGGTTCTTCGCCAGCTGCTGCGTGATGGTGGAGCCGCCCACCACCTTGGGAATGATGGCGCTGCGGTTGCGTGCCGCCGCGGCAGCGCCGGGGGCTCCCACCCTCTCGGCGCGTGCGGCGGCACTGCGGTTGCGGTTCCAGGCGGTCTGGATGGCTTCCCACTCGACGCCGCCATGTTCGGCAAAGGTGGCGTCCTCGCTGGCGATCACCGCACGCGGCAACTGGCGGCCGAGCTGCGCGGTGTCGGCCCAGCTCTGGCTCCAGGCCACCTGCTGCTTGTCGACCAGCAGGCGCCAGATTTCACTGCGCTGGAAGCTGGTGGATTGGGGGTCCAGCACCCGCATCATGGCCACGCGGGCCAGCCACACCACTTGCAGCGCCACCGTGCACAGCACGAGCAGCATCAACAGCCGCAGCCCATGCTGCAGCCAGCCCGGACGTGCGGACACCGGCCTGGTGCGCATCGCTGTCGGCTTCATGAGGAACGTGCTGTCATGGTTGGGTTCTGCTTCAGCTGACTGTGGAAGTGTTCCATGATCCGGGGCGCTGCCCCGCTTCGTGAAACTTGGCGGCGCCGCCTTCTTGCCCGGGGGTCGCTTGAGGGCGGACGTTCAGTGCCCGGCCGCCATCGCCTGCCGCAATGCCTGCAGCACGGGTGCGGTGTCAGGCCGCACGCCACGCCACAGCTCGAAGGCCGCGGCAGCCTGTTCCACCAGCATGCCCAGGCCGTCGCGCGACACGGCACCGTGCGACTGCGCCCACTGCTGCCAGGGCGCGGCGGCGTCGCCATACATCAGGTCCACGGCCAGGCTGCCGGGGCCCAGCACGCCTGGGGCCACGGGTGATGCGGCGCCTTGCAGGCTGCTCGCGCTGGCGTTGATGACGACACCAAAAGCGCCGTGCGCTGGCGCTTCGGCCAGGCTGCAGGCGACGAGCCTGGCGCCGTGTTGGGCGGCCCAGTCGGCGTGGCGGCCGACCAGCGACTGCGCGCGCGGGGTGTTGCGGTTGGCCACCACCACCGCGGCGGGCTGCTGTTGCAAGAGCGGGCCGAGCACGCCGGCCGCTGCGCCGCCGGCGCCGATCAGCAGCACGGTCTGGCCGCGCAGTGTCAGGCCGGCGCCTTGTTCGATGTCGCGCACCAGGCCGGCGCCGTCGGTGTTGTCGGCCAGCCAGCGGTCGCCATCGATGCGCAGGACGTTGGCCGCGGCAGCCAGCGTGGCGCGTGGCGTGCACTGCGTGGCGAGCGCCGGCACCTCGAACTTGAACGGCAGCGTCACGTTGCAGCCGCGCCCGCCCTCGGCGGCGAAGCGCCGCACCGCGGCCGCGAAGCCGTCCATCGCGCACAGCAGCCGTTCGTAGACCAGGCTCTGGCCGGTCTGCTCGGCAAACTGACGGTGGATGAAGGGCGAGCGGCTGTGCGCCACCGGGTTGCCCAGCACGACATAGCGGTCAGGGGCCGAGGCGGCGCTTGCGACGTTCATCAACGGGGACTCAACGAGGTTTCAAGGCCGTCTTCGCGCGTGAAGCGAAAACGCGAGGTGACGACGATCTGGTCGGCCTTGGCGCGCATCGCGTCGTTGAAGGCGCCGAAGGGTGCCGCCGAGCGCACGATGGACAAGGCCTGGAGGTCGAGCCGGCGCGACTTCGAACTGCGCACGATGTCGGCTTCGACGACCCGACCCGTGGCATCCACGGTGACGTTCATGGTCAGCTCGCCATACAGCTTGTGGCCGTTGTGCTCGGGGAAATTGCGCGTGCCGCGCTCTTCGATGCGGCGGCGCAGCGCGTCGTAATACAGCGCATAGACCTCCTCGCGCGTGGCCGGGCTGATGTAGCGCTTCTTGGGCCTGGCGTTTTCGTCGTTGACGCGTTTCTCGATCTCGGCCAGCAGGCGCAGCAGCTGGCGCCGGCGTTCGTCTCTTTCGCGCTCTTCGGGGTTGCCTTCGTCGCGCGCGGGGTCGGGCGGCGGCAGCGTGGCGATCTCGCGCCGCAGCTGGGCCAGCAGCTGTTGCTGCTCGTCCTGCAGTTGCTCGATGCGCTTCTTGGAATCCTCGGCCGATTCACCCAGCTGCACCGTGGCGGCTGCCGGCAGCGGCGACGTGGCACGGCCCTTGTCGGCCTCACCGCCACCGGCCAGGTTGGCCTGCGCGATGGCCTGCGCCTGCAGCGGTGGCTCCTTGCTGCGCGCGTTGACGAGGATCACCTCCAGCGGCGTGTCGCGGAAGGCGCGGGTGATGTTCTCGGCGCCTACGAAGCGCACCGACAGCACCACGGCGTGCACGGCCAACGAGGCCAGCAAGGCCACCTGGATCGCGCTGAGTTGGCGCAGACGGTGGCGCCAGCCGCCGGGTTCGGCATCGGCGAGTTCGGCACCGGACCACGGCGCGGCTGCGGCCGCCTCTTCGGCGCGCCGGGCGCTGGCCGCTGCAGCTTTCGGGTCGCTGCGGCTGGACTCCGAAGGACGCTCGGCCCAACGCATCGGCTGCGTGATCGGCTGCGTGATCGGCTGGTTGATCGGCTGTGTCTCGGCCAGGCTCGTCGAGCGGCCCTTCGAAGCTCGCCTCGAAGGGCTGTCGGCGCCGCGCTTGGTGGGGCGGGTCAAGGCAACCCCCTCCTGCTACGCTGGTGGCGGACGCAACCGAACACTGTGCAAACCTGCTTCAGGCCGCCGCAAGCGGTGGGCTCGTGGGTGGGGTCGTGGGTGAGCTCTTGGCTGAGCTCGTGGGTGGGCTCGCGCCCGCTGCGCCAGCAGGAGTGGCGGCCTCAGCGTCGGTCTCAGCGCCAGCTTCGGGCGCGCCCCCCGCGCCGTCCACTTCGATGGCCAGGTGCAGCGCCGCGCCGGCCTCCAGCTCGTCGCCCTCATCCAGTGCTTCGTCGGCTGCCGCGGCCGCAGCAGCAGTTGCCGCAGTTGCAGGAGCACTGTCCAGACGGGCGGCCAGCGTGGCATGCAACTCCAGCGTCAGCAGATCGACGCTGTTCACGCGCGCCGATACCAGCGCGCCGCGCGGCAGCGCTTCGGTGCCCGCCAGACGAAACACCAGCGGCAGCGTCTGCGCGCGCACCAGGCCGTCCTTCATCACCGCGGCTTCGAGCTCGGCCACGTTGTTCTGCTGCAGCCAGCGCAGCGTCCAGTAGCGCTCGATGCCCTGCTGGAAGCCGTTGTAGGCGCTGTAGGCCGCGTCGAATCCCGAGATGACGGCAAACAGGGCTGTGTCGCGCGCCTTGAAGGGCGCCACCAGGGCCGCCGTCGCGCCTTGGCGCACGCAGGCGATCAGCTGCCACTGGTTGGCCAGGTCAACGTAACGGCGCAGCGGACTGGTGCACCAGGCGTACTGCGCCACGCCCATGCCGGCATG
>JBBQMM010000113.1:0-10843 GCA_038328935.1 Burkholderiales bacterium | reverse complement strand
GGTGCAAGCCCCAGGCATGAGCGGAGGCAGCCACCCGGCTCTCAGCGCCCGCTCGGCTGCATCCACGCGCGCGCAGCGGTGGGTCGCGCTCACCATACGGAGCCACCACCATGATCGTCACCGGCAAAAGCCAACGCTGGCGCGTCTGGGCTGCACACGCGGGCCTGTGGGTGCTGCTGGCCTTCACGCTGTTCCCGCTGCTGGCGGTGGTCAGCATCAGCCTGCGGCCTGGCAACTTCGCCACCGGCTCGCTGATCCCCAGCACCATCAGCTTCGAACACTGGCAGCTGGCGCTGGGCATCCCCGTCACGCAGCCCGACGGCACCGTGGTGCAGCCGCCCTTCCCGGTGCTGCTGTGGCTGTGGAACAGCATCAAGATTGCCGCCATCAGCGCGGTGCTCATCGTGGCCATCAGCACCACCGCGGCGTATGCCTTTGCGCGCATGAGGTTCGCGAAGAAGCAATTCATCCTGAACAGCATGTTGCTGCTGCAGATGTTCCCGGTGGCGGTGGCGCTGGTGGCCATCTACGCCATCTTCGAGGGCATCGGCCAGAGCGTTCCGTGGCTGGGCATCGAAACGCATGCCGGCCTCATCGTGGCCTATCTGGGCGGCGTGGCGATGCACATCTGGACCATCAAGGGCTACTTCGAAACCATCCCGCAAGAAATCGAAGAAAGCGCCAAGGTCGACGGCGCCACGCACTGGCAAGCCTTTCGCTATGTGCTGCTGCCGATGGCGGTGCCGATTTTGATGGTGGTGTTCGTGCTGGCCTTCATCGGCACCATCATCGAGTACCCGGTGGCCAGCATCCTGCTGCGCGAAGAGCCCAATCTCACGCTGGCCGTGGGCAGCAAGTTCTATCTTTACGAGCAGAAGTACCTGTGGGGCGACTTTGCGGCTGCGGCGGTGCTCAGCGGCCTGCCCATCACGCTGGTTTTCCTGCTGGCGCAGAAGTGGATCGTCTCCGGGCTGACCGCCGGTGGCGTGAAAGGTTGAGGTGGTGGTGCATGCAATCGCAGCCTGGACGGCGGGAGTGCTGATGATGACCGGCACCGCGGCCGCATCGGCTGGCGTGTTTGAGGATCGCGAACGAGACTGGCGCAACGGCGCGGTGGTCTACCAGGTCATCGTGGACCGCTTTGCACCTTCGGCGAATCTGGACGCCAAGCGCGCGCTGTACGCAGCGCCCAAGGTCTTGCGCCGTTGGGACGAAGTGCCGGTGGCCAACAGCGAGCGCGCGCCCGGCACGCAGGTCACGCGCCATGAGCTGGACTTCTGGGGTGGCGACCTGCAAAGCCTGCGCAGCCGCCTGGACCACGTGCAGGCGCTGGGCGCCGACGTGCTGTACCTCAACCCCATCCACCTCGGGTTCACGAACCACAAATACGACTCACTGGACTTCCAGGCCGTGTCGCCGGAGTACGGTACCCGCGACGACGTCAAGGCACTGGCCGCAGAACTCAGGCTCCGTGGCATGAAGCTGGTGCTGGACGGTGTGTTCAACCACATGGGCCGCAACGCGCCGGCATTCAGGCAGGCCGAGGCCGACCCCGCCTCGCCCACGCGCGACTGGTTTGTCTTCGGCGCGCAATTCCCGGGCGGCGCGCGCACCTGGAAAGGCGTGCTCAACCTGCCCGAGCTGAATCTGGAGAACGAAGCCGTGCGGCGCCACATCTGGGCCGACCGCGATTCCGTGGTGCGAAGCTACCTGCGCGACGGTGCTGACGGCTGGCGCCTCGACACCGCCTATGAGCTGGGGCACGTGCTGCTGTCGGAGTTGACGCGCGCGGCGCACCAGGAAAAGCCGGGTTCGCTGGTGGTGGGCGAGATCTGGAACCACCCCGCAGGCTGGATGCCGGCGTTGGATGGTGTGATGAACTTCCACCTGCGCAGCCTGCTGCTCAGCCTGGTGCGCGGCGAACTGGCGGCCGCAGCGGCTGCGACCATGATCGAGCGCCTGGTGGCCGATGTGGGAGTGGAGCCGTTGCTGAAGAGCTGGCTGCTGCTGGACAACCACGACGTCAAACGCCTGGCCAGCGAGCTGCCGGACGCTGCCGAGCGCCGCCTGGCGCAGGTGTTGCAGTTCACGCTGCCGGGATCGCCCAACCTGTACTACGGCGCAGAAGTCGGCATGACCGGCGGAGATGATCCGGCACAACGCGGCCCCATGCGCTGGGACCTCGTGGCGCAAGGCCATCCCGACCTGGCATGGACGCGGCAACTCGTCGCACTGCGCAAGGAGCATCGGGCGTTGCGCGTCGGCGACTATCGCAGCGCCACGGCCAGCAAGCTGCTGGCTTTCGAGCGCCACACCGACCGCGCTGCCGATGCGGTGCTGGTGCTGGCCAACACCAGCGGGCAGGCGGTGACGGACATCGTGCAGTGGCGCAATGGGCTGATGATGGATGGCACCACGTTGCGCGACCTGCTGCCGCCCCCGGTTGGCAGCCAACCCGAGAGCAGCCAACCCGGGAGCAGCCAACCATTGCGCGTGTACGCAGGGTTCGTGCGCATCACGCTGCCTGCGCGCAGTGTGCGCGTGCTGGCGCCTGAAGTCGGCACGCAGAGTGGGTATACGGTTTACAAGCGCGTACGCTAGGCGGTGTGAACACCTGCATCCCGCTACGCATCTTCGCCGCACCCTCCAGCCGCCCCGGAGCCGCTGGCCCCTCTTCGCTGAACGCCGCTTGGCGACGCGGGCTTGCCGCCGCTTTGAACCGCGCTCTGGCCTGGCTGGCGCTGTCGGCTCCGCGGGCCGTGCTGCTGCTGGTGGGCGGCGCGGCGCAGGCCCAGTTGGTCGTGCCACCGGTGGACCGGGTTGCGGAGGCTGCCCGGGTGGCGCTGCCGCAGGCGCGTTTTACCGTCGGTGACAACCCGGCATGGGCCCAGCCCGGCTTCGATGATCGGGCCTGGAAAACCCTCAGCACCTCCCAGCACTGGGAAGCCCAGGGCTACGAGGGGTACGACGGCTTTGCCTGGTACCGCATCCATGTCGTCATCCCTTCATTGTTGAAGACCGGCAGCGATTGGCCTGAGCGTCTGCGTCTGCAACTGTCGGCCATCGACGACGCTGACGAGGTGTTCCTCAACGGCACACGGGTCGGCAAGACCGGCCGCATGCCGGGCGATCCGGGTGGTTTTGAAGGCCGTTCGCAATCGATGCGGGACTATCTGGTGGACCTGCAGACGGGCCTGGTGCAATGGGACAAGAACAACGTGATCGCCGTGCGTGTCTACGACGCCGGCAGCGGTGGCGGCTTCTACAAGGGTGTGCCGTCACTGTCGGTACCGCGACGCGCAGAGGGCGTGCAGGTCGATCCGGCACGTTTGCGCCACCGCTTCGTGGGTGCCGACGATGTGCAGACCACTGTGGTGCTGGCCAACCGATTCCCGCTGCAGCAAGAAGGCGAGCTGCACGTTCAGGCACTCGACCAGGCTACTGGCCGGGTGGTGCTGCGCGCGCAGCAGCGGGTGGGCATGGCGCCCGATCAGTCTGCTGAAGTCGAGTTCACACTGCCAGCCCGGCCCGGCATCGAGGCGAGCATCCGCTATGTCGATCTGCTCACCGGCCAGGCATTCAGCTCCGCACTGGTGGTGCCTTATGTGCTGACGCCGCCGGACCCGCCCACCCCGGCACTGCATGGCGCCGGCGTGCTGGGTGCGCGCCCGGGTACGCCGTTGCATCACCGCGTGCCGGCCACCGGCAATGCGCCTCTGCGTTTCACCGCACAAGGGCTGCCGCCGGGTCTGGTGCTGGATGCGGCCAGCGGCGTCATCAGCGGCACGGTGCCCGCCGCCGGTCGTCATGCCGTGCGTCTGACGGTGCGCAACGAGCTGGGCAGCGCCACGCGGGACTGGACGCTGGTGGCCGGCGAGCAACTGGCGCTGACGCCGACGATGGCCTGGAACAGCTGGCACGCGCACGGCACCAACGTCAGCGCCGCGCTGGTGCGCGATGCGGCGCAAGCCTTGATCGATCAGGGCCTGGCCGCCAAGGGCTGGTCTGGCGTGCACGTCGACGACGGCTGGCAAGCCGCAGGGCGTCTTGCAGACGGCAGTTTGCAAGGCAACGAGCGCTTCCCTGACATGCCGGGCCTGGGGCGCTTTCTGCATGAACGGGGCCTGCAGTTCGGCATCTACTCGTCACCCGGGGCGACCACTTGTGCCCGTTATCCGGGCAGTCTGGGTTTCGAGGCGCGCGACGCGGCCAGCTGGGCCGACTGGGGCGTGGACCATCTCCGCTACGACCAGTGCAGCTATGTCGACCAGTTGCCTGCGCGTCCGACGCTCGAAGACCATCAGAAGCCGTACCGCCAAATGGGCCAGCTGTTGCGTCAGCAGCCGCGTGGCGTGGTCTACAACCTGTGCCAGTACGGTGAACACAAGGTGTGGACCTGGGGCGCGCAGGTCGGCGGCCAGAGCTGGCGCATGACGGGCGACATACAGGACAGCTGGGCAGACCTTCTGGCCACCGGCTTTGCGATGGCGCCCTACGCTTCTTTCGTGGGCCCGGGGCGCTTCAACGACCCCGATATGCTGATGGTGGGCGTTATCGGTGGTGGTGGCAGTGGTGGCAGTGGTGGCAGCGGTGGTGGCGGCAGTGAGTCGCGCCCGACCCGGCTGACGCCCGACGAGCAGTACACGCACATCAGCCTGTGGAGCTTGCTGGCGGCACCGCTGGTGCTGGGCAACCATTTGCCGGCACTGGACGAATTCACGCGCGGGCTGCTGACCAACAGCGAGGTGATCGCCATCAACCAGGACGCTCGGGCACTGTCGGCCGTGCGCGTGCTGGAACGCAACGGCTGGCAGGTGTGGGTGAAGGAACTGGAAGGCGGCGCCAGAGCCGTGGGCGTGTTCAACATGGGCCCGCGTTTCGCGCGCTTTGAAGTGGACCCGGCGCTGTTCGGCCGCAGCGGCCAGCGCTACCAGCCGCGCGATGCCTGGCGCCAGCGTGATCTGCCGGCACGCAACGGCAGCCTGGCCGTGGCCGTGCCTGCACACGGCGTGGCCTTGTTCACGGTTCGTTGACCTGGCGCCGTGGCCGTGGCCGCGGTCAGGGAGAAGGGGTGGTGACGGGGCCTCCCAGCACCCGATTCACCAATCGGGACTCGAACGGCGGGCTGACTGTGCTTCTGCTTCTGAGTCTGCGTCTGCTTCCGTGAAGTCAGGCGAGCATCTGCAGGCAAGCCAAGACACCAGCCACCACGGCGACGCTCAGTGGCAGCGCGCACCACAAAACTCCCCGCCATGGATGGCCGGGCTTGGACCCTGAAGCTGCGGGCGACAACTCACCCGCAAGGTCTTCGGCAAAAGCCTCGGTTCGCGTTTGACGAGCAGTGGAGGACAGCGGATTCGAGTTTGAGGCGATGTTCATGGCTAGAGAGCACTTCTTCTGGCCCCAAGACTGAAGTGCCGGGGTTTCAATCGCATTGCAGAACGCATGCGCTCATCGTTTCAATTGTTTCGGCGTGTGCCGGGTCCCGACTCTCAAGAAACAAAACTTCCAAGTCGTTGATTTGCCGGCATTGCACCCTCACCCCAACCCTCTCCCTGGAAGGGAGAGGGAGCAAAGGCCTGGCCGTGAAGCCCTTTTTTCTCCGCGAACGCCGGGCGCCGACAGGGGCCTTGGATGCTCTCAGGCCATGCCTGTGTGGGTGGGGTCGAATCTAGCGCCGCACCCGCGCTGCGACAAGAGCGCCGCACACGACAACGTCCGCCGCCGAGCAGCCTGCCACGCAATCAGGCCAGCCCTTGATGTCGGAGCAGGGCATCGAGTTGCGGATCGCGGCCCCGAAAGGCGCGGAAGCTGTCCAGGGCCGGCCGGCTTCCGCCGACTTCCAGGATCTCGCGCCGGAAGCGCTCGCCAGTGGCGCTGTCGTAAACGCCGGCCTCTTCGAAGGCGGCGTAGGCGTCGGCCGACAACACCTCGGCCCAGGCGTAGCCGTAGTAACCGGCGCAGTAGCC
Organism: Burkholderiales bacterium; assembly: GCA_038328935.1. GTDB lineage: Bacteria > Pseudomonadota > Gammaproteobacteria > Burkholderiales > Burkholderiaceae_C > Rubrivivax. The sequence goes on along the minus strand of JBBQMM010000113.1, from coordinate 4,874 downwards.
GCCATCAAACAGGTGCTGGAAGGTATGGGGGTAACGCAGGAAATCGGGGGCCGGCTCGGGCTGCACTTCTGCGCACACCTCATCGGCCACCTGTTGCACCCGCGTGGCCGCCGCCGGCTCCTGGTGCAGCCGCATGTCGAACAACGAAAATTCGCACTGGCGCAGCAGGAACAAGCCACTCTGAAAATTGCGCGCCGCCAGCATGCGCTCGTACAGCGTGCGGGGCAGCGGCTCACCGGTGTCGATGTGAGCCGTCATGCGCTGCAACACATCCCACTCCCAGCAGAAGTTTTCCATGAACTGGCTGGGCAGTTCCACCGCGTCGCCTTCGACACCTGCTAAGCCCGACACAGGAAGCTCATCCACCCGCGTCAGCACGTGGTGCAGACCATGGCCGAATTCGTGAAACAGGGTGATGACGTCGTCGTGCGTCAGCGTCGTGGGCCTGCTGCCCACGGGCGGCGTGAAGTTGCACACCAGGTAGGCGACGGGCAATTGCAGGTGGCCTTCCGGACGGCGCCAGCGGCTGCGTGTTTCACCCATCCAGGCGCCGGATTGTTTGCCGGTGCGGGCATAGAGGTCGAGGTAGAGGGCGGCCACGGCCTGTTCGCCTTCCGGTCCGCGACGCCAGACCCGGTAGTAGCGCACATCGGGGTGCCACACCGGCGCCACATCGGGGCGTATCGCCACGCCAAACACGGTCTCCACCAACTGGAACAGACCTTGCAGCACGCGCGGCTCGGTGAAGTACTGCTTCACCTCCAGGCTGCTGAACGCATAGCGCTGTTGCTTCAGCTTCTCGCTGGCATAGGCGCGGTCCCAGGCTTGCAAGTCGTCCAGGCCCAGATCGGCCTTGGCGAAAGCGCGCAGCGTCTGCAGGTCTTGCGCGGCCGAAGGGCGTGCACGGCCGGCCAGGTCGCGCACGAACTGCAGCACCGCTTCAGGCGAGGACGCCATTTTCGGTACCAGCGACAACTGCGCAAAGTTGGCGTAGCCGAGCAGCGCCGCCTCTTCCTGGCGCAACTGCATCAGTTCCTGCATCAGCGCCGTGTTGTCCAGCTCGGCGGGGCCGAAGCTGCTGGCGCGGGTGCCGTAGGCCCGGTACAGCTTTTCGCGCAGCAACCGGTTGCTGGCGTACTGCATCACCGGCATGTAGCAGGGCCACTGCAGCGTCAATTTGAAGGCGGGCTGGCCGTCGGGCAGCAGGGCGCCTTCAGCCGCCAGCAGAGCCGACTGGCGCACGTCTTCGGGCAGGCCGTCCAACTCGGCAACGGATACCAGCAGCGTAAAGGCATCGGTGGCGTCGAGCACATGGTCGCCGAACTGCTGCGACAGCGTGCCGGTGCGGTCCTGGATGGCGGCATAGCGCTCACGTGCAGCGCCTTTGAGTTCGGCCCCGCCCAGCACGAAGTCGCGCAGCGCGTTGGACAGCGCTCGGGCGCGCGCCGGATTCAGCGCCTGAGCTGCTGCGCTGGCGCTCAGCGCCTTGTATTTGGCGTACAGCCTTTCGTCGGCGCCCATGCGCGTGCTGAAGTCGATGATGCGGGGCAGCATCTTCGCTTGCGCTTCGCGAAGCTCGGGTGTGTCGACCACCGACTGCAGGTGGCCGACCTGTCCCCAGGCGTTGTTCAGGCGCTCCACAGCCACGTCCAGCACCATCGACAGCGCGTCGTAGTCGACAGGCACGTCAGGGCCCACCGAGCGCTCGAGCGCAGCATCCGCCTGGGCCAGCAACTGCGTGATGGCGGGTTCGACATGTTCCGGACGGATGTCGGCGAATGCCGGGTGTTCGCCGGTGTGCAGCAAGGGGTTTGCGGTGGAGCTTGGCGTCATGGGTGCGTTCAGGTGTTCAGGCGTTCGGGCGTTCAGCAGCCGCTTCGGCTGCCTGCAGGGTGTTATCGAGCAGCATCGTGATGGTCATGGGGCCGACACCGCCGGGCACCGGCGAGATCCAGCCGGCCACTTCGCGCACGGCGGCAAAGTCGACGTCGCCGCACAGCTTGCCTGCCTCGTCGCGGTTGATGCCGACATCGATGACGATGGCACCAGGCTTGACCATGCCCCCGGTCACCGTGTTTCGGCGACCCACCGCGGCCACGACGATGTCGGCCTGCCGCGTGTGCACTGCCAGGTCGGGTGTGCCGCTGTGGCAAACGGTGACGGTGCAGTTCGCCTGCAACAGCAGCAGCGCCATGGGCTTGCCCACGGTGTTGCTGCGACCGATGACGACCGCGTGTTTGCCTTGGAGTTCAACACCGGTGCTTTCGATGAGTTTCATGCAGCCAAAAGGCGTGGCGGGCCGAAACCCGGGCAGGCCCGACATCAGCGCGCCTGCGGAGTGCGCTGAGAACCCGTCGACATCCTTGCGTGTGGCGATGGCTTCGATGACGGCAAGCGGATCGATGTGCCGGGGCAGCGGCATCTGCACCAGGATGCCGTGGATGGCGGGGTCGGCATTCAGCGCGGCGATGCGGGCCAGCAGTTCACTCTGGGTCAGCGTCGCGTCATAGCGCTCCAGCACCGAGTGCAGGCCGTGTTCGCTGCAGGCCTTCACCTTGTTGCGCACATAGACGGCGCTGGCCGGGTCGTCGCCGACCAGGATGACCGCCAGGCCGGGTGTGCGGCCCTGTGCGGCCAGTGCCGCCGCCCGCATCGCAATCCGCGTGCGAATCTGTTGCGAGAGCAGGTTGCCGTTTGCGAGTTGGGCTGTCATGGCGTTGGCGGGTGGTCGATCAATCGTCGGGTCGGGCTGGTACGGCACGGCCGTTTGTGGGTACGAGCGCCAAAGGCCGTTTCATTTTCAACCAATGACAAAGGCCGCTTCATTCCAACAAGCGACAAAGGCCGCTGTAAGCGGCCTTTGCAGGGAAGGGGAAACGGCCTGGTTTGTGGCGCATCAGACCTTGGTCTGCGCACCCAGCGCGATTTTCAGCAGGTCGGCCACGGTGTTGGCGTTCAGCTTTTCCATGATGTTGGCGCGGTGCGCTTCCACCGTCTTGATGCTGATGCCCAGGTCGTCAGCAATCTGCTTGTTCAAACGGCCAGCCACGATGCGTTCCAGCACCTGGCTCTCGCGCGTGGTCAGGCGCGACAGCAGAGCGTCGCGGCTGGCCTGCTCCTGGTGTTGGCTGAACGACGAGCGGGCCTGCTCCAGCATGCGCTCCACCAAGCCCAGCAGCTCTTCTTCCTTGAACGGCTTTTCGATGAAGTCCATCGCGCCCTTTTTCATCGTCGTCACTGCCATCGGCACGTCGCCGTGGCCGGTGATGAAGACCACGGGCAGCGGACTCTTGCGTTCAAGCAGGCGGTATTGCAGTTCCAGCCCGCTCATGCCTTCCATGCGGATGTCGGCGATCAGGCAGGCGACTTCGCGGGGGTCGAAACGGGACAGGAATGATTCGGAAGAATCGAAACACTTGACCCGGTAATCCTTGCCTTCCAGCAGCCATTGCAGAGAATCGCGCACGGCCTCGTCGTCATCGACGACGTAGACGGTGCCTCTTTTCGGGATCAGGCTCATGTCGTGACTGCAGGTTTGGGGGAAAGGGGGGTGTCGACGCGGGAAGTTTCGACCGGCAAAGTGAACGTGAAGCAGCAGCCAACCGGTACTTCACCATTGTAGAGGTTCTGCGCACGGATCCTGCCGCGGTGCGATTCGATGATCGTGCGGCACAAGCTGAGGCCGATTCCGAGCCCTTCGGACTTGGTCGAGAAGAAGGCTTCGTAGAGCCTGGGCAGGACCACTTCCTTGATGCCTGGCCCCGAGTCGGTGACGCTGAACTCGATCACGCCGCCTTCTTCAGGGGTGTGCTTGGGCACCACCCGCAGCTCGATGCTGCGCCGCGATGGCGGAAGCTCGGCCGAATCGATGGCTTCGGCGGCGTTCTTCAACAGGTTGAGCAGCACCTGCTCGATCAGGATCGGGTCGGCCATCAACGGCGGCAGACGCTGTGCGACATAGGTGCGGATCGCGACATTGCGGCGGCGCAGTTCGATGCCGGCCAACTCGACCGCATCCTCGACGATGGTACCGGCGCGGGTTGGCACGCGCTGCGGTTCGCTGCGTTTGACGAAGGCCCGGATGCGGTGAATGATCTGACCGGCACGTTGCGCCTGCCGCGAGGTCTTGTCGAGCGCAGCGATCAGATCGTCTTTTTCGATCGCGTCTTTCTTGACCCGCGTGATGATGCCGTTGCAGTAGTTGGCGATTGCTGTCAGTGGCTGGTTCAATTCATGAGCCACCGACGATGCCATTTCGCCCATCGTCACCAGCCGGCTGGTAACCTGCGCTTTTTCGGCCTGATTTGCGGCAAGGGCGGCGGCATTGCGCCGGGCGGTGATGTCTGTGGCGATCAGCATCTGCGCCAGCCGGCCGTCCGTCCATTGCAGATAACGGGCGCGAACCTCGAACCACTTGCTCAGACTTTCGACCTGGACTTCGCGTGAGTCGGTGCCAGCATCGGTGATTTCCTGCGTCGGCAATCCGCCGAGGTCGTCGACTTCGTCGTCGAATTGGCCGCGCATCACGTTGCCGATCTCGCCGCCGGCCATCTGCAAGTGGCCATCGCCATCGGCGCCGAACCACAGGCGGTACGAACGGTTGGCGAACAACAGTTCGCCCTGTTGAACGGACATGACCGAAACGGCGTCATCGAGCCCTTCGAGCACCGTCGTGAATCGCTCGTGGGTCGCCGACATCTGTTCGCGAACCCGCTTGGCGTCGGTGATGTTGGTCATCGATGTCATCCAGCCGGTTTGCACACCTTTCGGGTCGATCAGCGGCGAGACGTACATTCGCGAGTCGAACAACGAGCCGTCCTTGCGCATCCCTTTCACTTCGATGCCGCCTACCGGGCTGCGGCCCCTCAGCTCCT
>JBBQMM010000112.1:0-10893 GCA_038328935.1 Burkholderiales bacterium | reverse complement strand
GCGAATGCAGCGCAGCCGCGGAAGTCGCTTCCGGCAGAACCCGGGTTGCCGTAGAGGCCGCCGTAGTGGCCGCCGGGATGGTCGCCGGGGCGGGTGCCGCGCCGCCAGCGACCGCCGTTGCAGCAGCCGCTGATGCAGCCGGCGGTGCCGTCGCTGCCTCGTCCGCGGTCCGACCCGGCAAGGCCTCGGGCGGCACGCCGCCGCGCCACATCAAACCGATGAAGCCCGCCAGCACCACGGTGCCCAGCACACCTGCCACTGCCGGCTGATCCAACGCCGACTTTAGTGCCGCCAGCCGGCCCCCCCATCCCGCTACCCAGCCCCCTGCCCAGCCGGCCAGCCACCCCCGGCGGGGTTGCAGCGCCGCGCGCGCCTGGCTGGCAATCTGGCGGCTCAGCGCCGCTGGAGCCGCCGTGTCGTGGTCGGGCGCATGGCGCAGCGCGGCCAGCAGATGCGGGTCATGCTCGGCACCCGTCGTCAACCCAGGTGCTCCCCGCTGCGGCCCAGTGCTCATGGCCCCTCTCCCACCTGCGTCAGATAGGCACCCATGCACAGCCGCAGCTTGCCCATCGCGTAGCGCAGCCGGCTCTTGGCGGTCTCGAAACCCAGTTGCAGCGCACGGGCCAGTTCATCCATCGACAAGCCGTCTTCGTGATGCAGCAAGAAGGCCGCGCGCTGAGCCACCGGCAGGGCATCCAGGCAGTTCAACAGGCGTTGACCGGCAGCCCGCCAGAAGGCCTGGTCGTCGGGCTGTGCCTGCGCCGCCGGCCAGCCGGTCCAGGCTTCGCCGTCGGGCACCCAAGGTTGTGGTGCGTCTTCATCAGGCATCGTCACCTCACGCCCGCTCTTGCGCAGGCAGTCGATCGCGCGGTGGTGCGCCAGTGTGAACAGCCAGGTGCGAAACGCGGCTCCCTGCGGCGCCCAGCGCTCGCGGGCCTGGATGACGCGGGTCCAGGTGTCCTGGAACACCTCGTCGGTCTGCGCCGGGCAGGCGCTGCCCAGCAGCCGGCGCACGAAGCGGTACAGCGGCCGCTGATGTCTCTCGTACAGACGGTCAAAGGCATCGGCGTTGCCCGCAGCGAAGGCACGCATCAACTGGTCGTCGTCGTCAGGCAGCGTCGGGTTCATCAAGTGGGGGCGCGCGGACCCTTTTGGCGCTGGGTCAGGTTCAGTCCCGGTTGCCATTTTCAGCAGACCGTGGCGGTTCTACGGCCCAGGGCGCGCAACGGGGTCAAGTTCAGGCAGAAAAGTATTCTGGCTTTCACCTGCAACCCCATTCGCAGGGCTCATCCGTATCAGCAGTCATGGGGCCCGCCGGGCCCCGATCGACGAGGAACCTCCATGTCCACACACCTATCAACACCGTTGCCCTCTGTTCGGCGCGTCTGGTTCACGCCGCTGTTGTCGCTGCTGCTCTTGCTGTTGACCACCGCAGCCTGCGTCAGCCAGGCCCACGACTGGCCGTCGCCGACACCGCTGCACCGCAAGCCGGGCCCGGCAACGGATCAGCCCGGTTCTCTCGATGCCTGGGCGGGCCTGCAGTGGGCCGGCCCGCGCAGCGGACCACCGGCAGCACCCGACGCACGCGACTGCAACCGCGCGCCCGAGTTCTACGAGATGCCAGACCCCGCGCCCCGGCACCAGACCATCTGGCGCCGCGCCGAGCCGGGTCTCGGATCGCACCGCAGTGCAGACGAAGCATCGGTTGCCGGAAAAGCGGCTTCGACCTCTCCAACCTCAGCAGCGCCGCCAGCCCCGCCAGCACCGCCAGCCCCGACAGCCGCACTGGCAACACCGCTATCCCCAGCAACGGCTGCTGCCCCGAGCCCCGGGGCCCTGGAGTCGGCCAGGCAGGCCCGCGCCGCCGGCAACACCTGGCGCGACGCCTCCGCAGCCCTGGCCCACAACGACCGGCCTGCCGCCGAACCCGTGACCGCCGGCATGGTGGACGACAACGCCGACTTCGGCAGCTACCTGGCCTTCACCCGCCGCACTGCGCAGCTGCCGCTGCGCCAGCGCGATGTGTCAGAGCGCTACTTGCTCACTGTCAACGACGCCGATGGCCGGCCGGTCAGCGATGCGCAGGTCAGCCTGCACGCCGCCGGCCGGGCGCTGCCGCTGTGGGCCCGCACCGATGCCGGCGGCCAGGTGTGGCTGCACCCCCGCGTGGCCGGCATCACGGCGCGCGTGCTGGAAGTGCAGGTGCGCAAGCCCTTCAACGACGGTGAACTGCAAGGCAGCGCCATCCTTCAGCGCGGCCAGCGTGACCAGTTGCAGGTGCGGCTGGACAGCCGCCTGCCCGCGCAGCGCGCCCGCCTGGACCTGGTGTTTCTGGTCGACGCTACTGGTTCGATGGCCGACGAAATCGACAAACTGCGCCGCTCCATGCAGGCCATGGCCGACCAGATCGCGCAGCTGCCCAGCCGCCCCGTCACCTGCTTCGCACTGGTGGCCTACCGCGACCGCGGCGACGCCTTTTTCGTGCGTGCACACGACTTCACCAACGACCTTGCCGCCTTCCAGCAGGTGCTGGGCGGCCTGCAAGCGGGCGGTGGTGGCGACTACCCCGAGGCAGTGAACGAAGCGCTGCACACCGCCGTGCACCGGCTGTCGTGGCGCGGCGACGGCGCCACGCGCCTGGTGGTGCTGGTGGGCGACGCGCCCCCGCACCTCGACACGGGCGCCCCCTGGTACGACGACGACATGCAAGGCGCTGTGGCGCGCGGCATCAAGCTGTTTGCCATCGGCGCCAGTGGCCTGGACAAGCGCGGTGAAGCCGTGTGGCGCCAGCTGGCGCAGTACACCGGCGGGCGCTTTGTCTTCCTGACCTATGCCGATGCCCGCAACCCGGCCAGCGGCCCCGGGCGCGAAACGGTGCACGAGGTCGACAACTATTCCGTGCAGACGCTGGACAAGCTGGTGGTGCGCCTTGTGAAGGAAGAGCTGGCGCGGCGCGCTTCGTGACGAGAGCGGCGGGCTGGCGTGGCTAGCGCCCGTCCACGAAGGCCGCCACGTCGTCCAGCACCGGCGCCAACCAGCGCAGGGGCTGGCCGAAGGAGCCGATCAAGGTCAGGTGGTTCACGCGTTCATAGCGGCGCAGCACGACGGTGGCGCCCGCGGCTTGCAGCCGCGCAGTCAACGCGGCGCTGTTGCGCACGGGGTCGACCAGCGGGTCTACGGCAGCCACACCCAGGAAGGTACGCGGCGCGGGTGGCCCGCCCGCCTGGCCACGGGCGTAGTCGATCGGCTGCGTACCCGGCGGGTAGTTGGGGTGGAAGAACACGGGTTGCGCGGCCACGTTGGTCATCGGCAGGAATTCATAGGGGCCGGCCAGACCGATGAAGCCCGCCAGTTCAGCCGGGGCATGGCCGGTGCCGGCCAGCCAGCGCGCGTCCAGCGCCAGCATGGCGGCGTTGTAGGCGCCGGCGCTGTGCCCCATCACGTACACGCGCTTGGGGTTGCCGCCCCAGGTAGCCGCCTGCTGCAGCCCGAAGGCCAACGCCCGGGCACTGTCTTCCAGAAAAAGCGGGTAGCGCACAGCAGGGTACAGCCGGTAGTCGGCCAGCAGGGCCAGCATGCCGCGCGAAGCCAGGGCTTCGCCGACAAAGGCGTACTGCGCACGGTCGCCGCTGTTCCATGAACCGCCGTAGAAAAACACCACCACCGGCCAGCCGCCAGCCGGCGCCGGTGCGGTGGGGCGGTAGACGTCCAGCCGCTGGCGCGCCAAAGGCCCGTAGGCGACGTCGTTGACGCGGGTGTGGGTGCTGCTCGGTGCCAGCGCGTTGAGCGCTGCGCTCGGCGCGCAAGCGGCCAGCCCGGCCAGAGCGGCCAGCAGGCCCAGGCCCACCAGCACCACCAGCATCAGGGGGCGCGGGGGCGGACCGCTTTCAGTGTTGATCGTGTTCATCACCGCAGACTACGCGAACACGGGGTGTCTGGCTGGCCAGGCACCGCCATCAGGCGGTTGCAAGCTCGCTCAACCCTTCAAAGGACTGAGCGGCAGCGGCACCATCACCGCCTGCCCGGGCTGCGTGCAGCCGCTGTCACAGCAGCGGCCCGGCTGGCGGTTCTGGCTGATGGCGCGCGTCTCGTCGTGCAGCACGCCACGGTCGAGCAAGCGCTCCACCAGCGCCACTTTGTCACCCACCGGGTAGTGGCGCCAGATCTCCTGCTTCATCGCCGCCGGCGAGCCACCGCCGTGCAGGCTGATCACCGAATACCAGCCCGCCTGGTAGCTGGCCGTCAGGTCTTCGACGAAGCGCGCCACTTCGATGCGTTTGTCGTAGGGCACCGCCGGGTTGGCGCGCAGCACCTCGGCCAGCGTGGCCGCAGTGGCCGGGTTGTGGTCTTCATCAGGGCCGGGCAGCGTGACGATGAGGCCGCCCGACACCTCGTGCGCGAGGCGCTGCATGTCGTAGATCTGCGTCGCCAGCAGCAGCTTGCCGATGTTGGCGAACACCGGCTCGGGCATGAAGTTGCCGGCATGTGCGTCGCGCGTGCCGTAGACGCTGGCCGCCACGCCGCAGGCGTAGAAGCCTTCGACGATCTTGATCAGTTCCACCATCGGCTCACGCAGGCTGCTGACGGCGCCGGGGTCGGGGAATCCGTTGGCTTCGCACATCAGCGCACCGGCGCCGATGAGCAAGTCGCCAAAGCCGGCGCGCGCCGCGATGCAGCTGTGCCGGTGGTGCGTGGCGTAGCTGTAGGTCAGGCTCTGCGAGTGCTCCCACTCGCCGGCGTAGAACACGCGCTCCCACGGCACCACGACTTTGTCGAAGATCACAACGCCTGTGCTCTGGCCATAGCGGCGCGAAAACAGCGCCGCACCGTGCTCGAGCTTGTCACCCGGCCTGCCTGCGGGCCGCGCCACGATGGTGATGCCGGGCGCGTCCACCGGCACCGCGCAGCAGACCGCAAAGTCGGCGTCGGCGGCGCCCATCTGGCGGCCGGGCATGACCAGCAGTTCGTGCATGTAGGGCGCACCGGTGACGATGGCCTTGGTGCCGCTGATGACGATGCCGCGGGCGTTGCGCTCCACCACGCGCACATAGGTGTCGGGGTTGGCCTGCTGGTGCGGCCGGCGCGAGCGGTCGCCCTTGGCGTCAGTCATCGCGATGCCCAGCGCGAGGTCGTTGTCCTGCACATGCGCCAGATACTCGGCAAAGCGGGCGCGGTGCTCGGTGCTGCCGCGGGCGTCGTCGATGCGCGCCGTCACCTGCGCCAGCGCGTTCAGCGCATCGTGGGCCAGGTAGCGCTGCGCGCAGCCGGTTTCCTGGCACAGGATGCGCACGGCTTCCAGCTTGTTCAGCAAGTCGCCGGCCGACTCGTTGATGTGCAGCATGCGGTTGACGGTGCGAGGGGCCGATCGGTAGCGCTGCGTCTGCACGGCGCGCATCAGCGGCGCCTTGGCGTCGTCGAGCGCGAAGTCGTAGCTCACCGCCAGCGCGTTGACGCCGGGCTGCAAGCTCGCCTCGTCGGCCACCGACTCCACCTGTCGGCCATCGACATACACCACCGGCTTGAGCCGCCGCAGCGACTCGCGGTAGTCGGCACCGGACATCAGGCGCGAGGGTGGCGCGGTGGTGGGGGGCGGCGTGGTGGGCAGCGTGGTGGGCGGCGTGGTGGGCAGAGCGGTGGGCAGAACGGCGTTCATGTCAGGGCCTCGGGGTTGGGACAGGCTTGTCGCTGAATTTGAACACTGTTCAATGCAACTCACAACCGTATAATTGCGGCATGCGCGCCAACGGTCAAAAGTCACCACCAGCTGCCCGTCCACCTGCTGCACAAGCGGCAGCGGCCCTAGAGCACCAGGCCCGTCGCCGCACCGTCCGGCTGCAGCTGATGGCCGACACCCGCCGCGAACATGTGCTGGAAGCCGCGCGCGGCGCCTTTGTCGAGCTCGGCCTGGAAGGTGCCAGCCTGCGCGAGATTGCGCGTCGCGCCGGCTACACGCCGGGTGCGCTGTACAGCTACTTCACCAGCAAGGAAGCAGTCTATGGCGTGCTGCTGGGCGAGTCGCTGCAACGCCTGAATGCCGCCGTCGCGGCAGTTCCCTGGCCGCCCGATGCCGCCGGGCAGCTGCGAACCAAGGCGCTGGCCTTCTTCAACTTCTATCTCGAGCACCCGCGCGACCTGGACCTGGGCTTCTACCTGTACAGGGGCCTGCAACCGCGCGGACTGAACAAGAGCTTGAACGACGAGCTCAACGCCAGCCTGCTGCAGGCCCTGGCGCCGTGCGGCCAGGCCCTGCTGGACCTGGGTCTGGACAGCGAAGCGGCGCTGACCGAGACGACGGCACTCTTTGCGCACATGACGGGGGTGCTGCTGCTGGGACATACCGGGCGCATCCGGCTCTTTGCACAGCGGCCGCCGGACCTGATGGAGCGATACCTGCAACAACTGTTGGCGCGCATGCCCCGAGCCGGCGCGCGAAAGAGAGGCAAGCGATGACACGGGACCGAGATGCCAGCCACGGCGAAGAAGCGCCGGGCACCCAGCGCAGTGCGCAGACTCTGGACATCAGCCACCACGCACAGACTCTGGACGTCAGCCACTGCGCACAGACTCTGGACATCAGCTGCTGCGCACTGGTGCTGGTGGACTACCAGCAGCGTTTGATGCCCCAGATACACAACGGCGCCGCCGTGCTGGCGCAGGGGGTGAAGCTGGGCCAGGTGGCGCAGGAGCTGGGCGTTCCGGTGCTGGGCACCGAGCAGAACCCAGGGCGCCTGGGGCCCAACAGCGACGCGCTGCGTGCGCTGTGCAGCCACACGCTGCCGAAAATGCACTTCGACGCCTGCCGCGAAGGACTGCTACAGCAGCTGCAGCAATGCCGCCCAGCAGCACCCCGCAGCGTGGTGGTGGCCGGCTGCGAAGCCCACGTGTGCCTGCTGCAAACCAGCCTGGGCCTGCTGCGTGCGGGTCTGGATGTGTGGGTGGTGGCCGATGCCTGCGGTTCCCGCCTGGCGAGCAGCCACGAACTGGCGATGCAGCGGCTGCGCGGCGCCGGCGCGCACATCGTCAGCTTCGAGATGGTCGCCTTTGAATGGCTGCAGAGCTGCGAGCACGGTCGCTTCAAGGCCGTGCTGCAGGTGTTGAAAGCGGCGTGACGGCTGGGCCCCTCAGCGGCCTGGCAGTGCCGGGCGTTCGCAGAAAAAACGAGTTGCTGTCCCCGCGACACCGCGCAGGGTGTATGCGCCAGGCGCACCCACCCTTCAGGCTGGTGACATCGCCCCGGCAACCACCTGCGCAGCAATCTTGCGCACCCCCGCGTGCGGCAGGCGGCAGGTAGGCGCCCACGGCGGCAGGCTGCTCCAGACCTCGCGGCCGGCGGCCAGCGCCACCACCAGCGCATACGATTCACAGCCGACCACCCAGCGCGCATCGTTCATCGCCAACGCCAGGCTGGGCTGGCGGTCGAGCACCACGCTGGGGTGGCTGGCCACCCAGCCGGCGTACTTGCCCTCGGGGTCCGAGGGGTGCGGGCGCAGACGCAGCCGCGTGTGCTGGCCGATGCCGGCAGCCGCACGGTGCTGCATGAAGTACTCCAGCGCCTGCCATTCGCCCGCCACGCCGCGGCCCCAGTCGCTGCGCATCGGCTCCATCACCAGCAGCACATCGCCCTGCCCTGGACGCAGCGGCGCGATGGCCTGTGCTTGCTCCTGCAGGTAGCGGTTGGCGTAACAACGCAGCCGGTGTTGAGGGAAGTGCTGGCAGGCCAGGTCGACCGCCATCTCGTCGGTGAGCCAGAACTCGTCGGGCCATTGCTGCACGCCGTCGAAGACAAAACGTTGCGCGTAGTTCACCCAGTGGTCCACCACGGCTGCGCTGCGCAGGTTCAGGCGCTGCGCCAGCAGCCGCGCATCGTGCTCCAGCGTGCTGGCCCAGCCGGTGCCGGTCAGCACCAGTTGCACGCCAGCCAATGCTGCTGCGAGGCTGCTGCACAGCGGCGCGTGGCCAAAGCGCGCACGCCACAAGGCCAGCGCCGGGCCCTGCATCACCGCCCGCACGTGCAGGCCCGGTTGTTGCAACCACGGCAGGATGAGATTGCAGGCGCCAGCGTCGTGGCACACCACGGCCACGGCGTGTGGCAGCTCGGGGTTGCGCAGCATCGGCCCTGCAACCCGGTCAGCAAAAGCGCGCGAAGTGCACCAGGTCGGTGGGCTGCCCGTCCACCAGCTCCTGGCCCGCCCGCACCGCCTCGCGCGCAAAGCCGGCACGCTGTGCCAGCATCAACATGCCCTGGTTGCAGGCCAGCATGCCGCAGGTGAGTTTGCGCATGCCCGGCTGTGCGGCCAGCCAGTTGGCCAGCAACGTGAAAGCCTCCAGCCCCAGACCCTGGCCCCACAGGCTGCGCTCGCCCATCAGGATGCCGATGTCGGCCGTACCGTGGTGCAGGCTGCGGTAGGCCGTCAGCGTGCCCACCGGCAGCCCGGTGCCCTGCAGACGCACGCTCAGGTACAGGTTGGCACTGCCTTCAAAGCCCGCCAGATAGCGCAGGCTGCTGTCCGGCGTGTGTTGCACGAAGCGCTGGTTGGAATGTTTCACCACCAGCGGGTCGTTCAGCCACGCCACATGATGCGCGCCGATGTCGCTGCTGCGCATGGCACGCAACAGGACACGGCGGCCCTCCAGCAGGGGCAGCGGTGTTGCAGGTGTCATGCCGGGGCGGACGGCTTGCTTCAGGCCGCGACGGCTGACGGCTGGCTGGCGTCGTCTGAGATGCGCGCATCGCTGCCGGCTGCCACCGGCCGCAGCGTGGCCAGCTGCGCCCACACCTTCCTGAAGGCCGCGACGATCTGCGCCACCTCCTGCGGGCCATGTGTGAACTGGCCCATCGCCAAGCCGAAGAAGCTGCGGCTGTGCAGCTCTTCGGCCACCGGACACAGGCCGGGGCCGTAGGTGACGGTGCTGTCCCCGTGCGGCGTGCCTTTCCACGGGAAACCACCGGTGCCGTAGGCGATGCGGTGCTTGAACAGCGGCAGCAGGTGCAGGTTCTGATAGCTGCCGACGAGTCCCGGCACGCCTTCGGCACGCAGCGCCTGCAGCAGCCGGTCACGGCTGACGCCCAGGCGCACGGTGTCGAGTTGCAAGCCGTAGATGTAGTAGGCGTGCGTGTTGCCCGCCAGCACGGCGGGTGTCGCCAGGCCGGGCAGCCCGGCCAGGCCGGCGTTCAACGCTGTGGCCGCCTGCTGGCGCGCTGCCACGCGGCCGGCCAGCTGCGGCAGTTGCACCGCGGCGATTGCCGCCTCGATCTCACCCAATCGAAAGTTATGCCCCAGCAGGTTGGCCAGCTCGGCCGGTTCGTCGCTTTGCACCACCGCCTCGGCGTGGTTGCGAATCAGCGCCAGGCGCCGCGCGTAACGTTCGTCGTTGGTGACGAGCACGCCCCCTTCGCCACAATGGATGTGCTTGTGATAGTTCAGGCTGTAGCCGCCGATGTCGGCCAAAGTGCCCGCAGGCCGGCCGCGGTGCAGCGCGCCCGGTGCCTGCGCGCAGTCGCTCAACAACTTCAGGCCGTGGTGGTCGCAGATGTCGCGCAACGCCGTCATGTCGGCGCTCTGGCCAAAGATGTCGACTGCGATCACGGCCTTCGTGCGCGGTGTGATCAGCTTCAGCACGCTGGCCGGGCTGATGTTGTAGGTGGCGCGGTCGATGTCGGCAAACACCGGCACTCCCGCCCAGTGCAGCACGGCGGTGGCGGTGGCAGCCATCGTCCACGGCGTGGTGATGACCTCGTCGCCGGGCTCGATGCCGATGGCGCCCACGGCACAGACCAGACCGCTGGTCCACGAGTTCACCGCCACCGCGTGCTTGACGCCGAAGTGGGCGGCGCACTGCGCCTCGAAGGCGCGCACCCGGGGCCCGCCCATGAAGGCCTCGCCCGGCGCGCCGATGTAGCCCGAGAGCACGCCGCCGCGGATGACTTCGGCAGCGGCGGCCACGTCGGCCTCACCCAGAATGCTGGGGTGCAGCGCAATGTTTTGCACGGCCGGGGAGCCGCCGTGCAGGGCCAGCAGTTGGTGGTTGCTCATCGACAGGTTCTTTCGTGTTCAGGCGTTAAGGCGGGCAGGCGCCACCCGACTCTTGAAGCCGCAGGCCACCGCTGCAGCGCTCCAGTGCGTGGCTTCTGCCGTGGCAGCGCGGCGGCGGATGTCGTCGCACAGGCGTTGTGCGGCCAGCGCGGTGTGGCCGGTGCTGGCCAGCGGCTGGCCGTGGTGCAGGTGCTGGTACAGGTTGTCCACCGCGCGCGCGGTGGCCGGCAGGTTGTGGCCGGCTGTATCTACACCGCGGTCCAGCACGCGGTAGCCGGCGAAGTGGGGGCTGTCGATGACGCGCCGCACGCGCCAGCGCAGGCCGCCGTCTTCCATGCTGATCACGGCCTTCTCGCACACCAGTTGCAGCTCGAAGATGGCGGCGTCGGCAGCATGGGCGGTGGCCAGATGCACCGACACGCCGTCGGCCGTCTGCAGCAGCGCGGGCACCGTGGGGTCGTCGCCCCAGTGGTCGGCCACGGCGTCGCCTGCATGCAGCACCGACATCGGCCCCAGCAGCAGGTGCAGCAGGTCCAGCAGATGGCTGCCGTTGTTCAGCACACCCTTGTTGTAGGTACCGGTGGCCGAGCGCACGGCGCCCCACACGCCGTGGCGCAGCTCGGTGGCCAGGCGCTGAACGTCCGGCGCCCAGCGGCGCGTGTAATTGACGGCCAGCGGCACTTCGGCCCTGGAGCAACGAGCCACCAATGCCGCCGTTTGCGCCAGCGTCGGCGTCACGGGTTTTTCACAGAAGATGAGGCGTGGACGCAAGGCCAGCGCCGTCTCGAGTTGCGGCGCATGCGCGGCCGTGGGCGAGCACAGGCTGATGATGTCGAAGCTGCCGCCCAGCTGGGCGACG
>JBBQMM010000111.1:0-10927 GCA_038328935.1 Burkholderiales bacterium | reverse complement strand
AGGTAGTACTCGTGCTGGGCGTTGTCGTTCTTCAGCGCCATCACCCAGCGTTTGAGCAGTGCGGTGGGTGCGGCCATGATGCCGGTGTAGACCTCGCGGATCTGGCGCTGCTCGGCGCTGGCGTCCTTGTGCTCGACGATGGCGCGCACCTCACCGCCTTCACGCACGATGCGGCCATAGCCGCTGGCGTCGTCCAGCGCGATGGTCAGCAGCGCGAGCCGGGTGCCTGCGCAGGCCTGCACCAGCGCCGCGGCGGTCTCGCTGCGGATCAGCGGCACATCGCCGTTCAGGATCAGCGTCACGCTGTGGGCGTCGTCCAGCGCCGGCACCGCTTGCTGCACCGCGTGCCCGGTGCCCAGCTGCGGCAGCTGGCGCACGAACACCGCGCCGCTGCCGGCGCAGGCGGCTTCCACTTGCTCGGCACCGTGCCCGGTGATGACGACCGTGCGCGCAGCGGCCAGCCGGGCGCTGGCGTCCAATACATGTTGCAATAGGGTCGCACCGGCCAAGCGGTGCAAGACCTTGGGCAGTGCCGACTTCATGCGGGTGCCCTTGCCTGCAGCCATGATCACGACATTGAGTGACATTGACGGACGTCTCCGGATGTTGATTGCAGCACGATTCAGAGCGTTCATTATCGGTGGGCTGGTCGTCCTGTTGGCGGTCGGATTGGGCGGTTGCAGCGCCCTTCGGCTGGGCTATTCCAACGGCCCGCAGCTGGCCTGGTGGTGGCTGGATGGCTACATCGACTTCAGCCGCGAGCAGTCGCCGCGGGCGCGGCCGGCGCTGGACCGCTGGTTCGACTGGCACCGCAGCACCCAGCTGGCGGCCTACGCCACGCTGCTGGCGCAAGCCCAAACGCAGGTGATGGAGCCGCTGAACGCCGACGCCGCGTGCCGTTGGCAGGCGCGCGGCATGCAGGCGCTGGAGCCGGCCATCCGGCGCGCCGCCGATGACTTCGCCGAGTTCGTGCCGGGCCTCGGCGCGCCCCAGTTCAAGCAGCTGGAGGAGCGCCATGCCAAGAACAACGCCACGATGCGTGAAGACTATCTGCAACCCAGCCCGCAGGAGCGCCAGGCGGCTACCGTCAAGCGCACCATCGAGCGTGCTGAAGGTGTCTATGGCGACCTGAACGAAGCGCAGAGGCGGCTCTTGGCAGCGGGCCTGGCAGCGTCCCCATTCAACGCCGAAGTGTGGCTGCAGGAAAGGCTGCGCCGCCAGCGCGACACGATGCAGACCTTGCGCAAGCTGGTGGCCGAAAAGGCCGGCCGCGACGAGCGGGCGGTGGCCTTGCGCGCGCTGGCCAAACGCAGCGAAGAGTCGCCCGACCCCACCTACCGCGACTACCAGCGCCGCCTGGCCGATTTCAATTGCGGACTGGTGGCGCAGTTGCACAACTCCACCACCGCCACGCAGCGGCAGCGCGCGCGCAGCACCTTCAAGGGCTGGGAAGAAGACTTGCGTTGGCTCGTCGCCAACCCGGCCTCTGGCGCCCCGTTGTCGGGCGCGCCGCCTCAGTAGCGAGTGCCCCGGTTGCGCCGGCCCTGATCTGAAGGTGTTCCATGGTCCGGGGCGCTGCCCCGCATCGTGGAACTCAGGGCAGCTGCATCACCACGGTGCGCGGGTTCATGCCCAGCTTCGGGAAGTCCATCAACGCGGCCTCGAACATCAGCATCAGCGTGCCTTTGCTCGTCAGTTCGGTAGAACTCTCGTGCACGGCGCGCGCCTCGTACAGGGGTTTGCCACTGGCGCGGTCGCGCAACAGCAGCGCCACCTGGTGCTCGTAGCGGCCGAAGTCCTGCCGATACATCAGTGACCAGCGCGGGCCGCCCCAGGGCCCGTAGCGGAAGCCGCCAAAGCCGCCGCGCCACCACAGCGGGTCGTCCCACAACCGGCCGTCGGCGCGGCCGATGCGGTTGCCCACCTGCACCAGCATGTCAGGCATCTGGCCATCGGCCACCGGCACGAAGCCGGCCTTGGCCAATGCCGGGCGTGCCGTCTCTTCGAGCGCTGCTGTCTCGGCGGCGCGGGCCTGCTGCGAAGGCAGCCGCTCAAAGGCGTAGCTGCCGGGTTTGCGTTCGGCCGGCCATTCACCAAAACTGGAGACATCGAAGCTGATGTTGCGCATGGCCGCGCAGCCGCCCAGACCCACGGCGGCCAGGGCTGTACAGGCCAGCAGGGCCCGCTGCAGGGCGATCCTGCGTGGGGGCGTTTGCGCGGGCCCGCCTGCGGGGTAGTCCATCGGTGCGGATGTGGGGTTCATCGGTGCGGCGAAGAGCTTCATCATCAGTCCTCCAGTTCGGGCCCGCGCGTGCCGCGGCCCTGGCGCAACGGCTGCCATTGCACCGCTTGTACACCCGCAACGCCCCCGCCTTCAGTGCTGTTGACCACATTGGAGCTCACACTGACGCTGGCGCGCGGGGCACAGGGCTCTTCGTCGAAAGCGATGTCGCCATCGGGGTTGGCTTGCCCGGTGGTCTTCAGCGTCGCAAACGAAAACAACTTGCTGTCCATCAGGTGCGATGGCACCACCTTGCTCATCGCGGTGAGCATGTTGTCGATGCGGCCAGGGTACTGGCGCTCCCAGTCGCGAATCATGGCCTTGATCTGCACCCGCTGCAGGTTGGTCTGGCTGCCGCACAGCGAGCACGGGATGATGGGGAACTGCCGATGCTCGGCCCACCGTTCCAGGTCGGTCTCGGCCACGTAGGCCAGCGGGCGGATGACGATGTTCTTGCCGTCGTCGCTGACGAGCTTGGGCGGCACGCCTTTCAGGCGGCTGCCGAAGAACATGTTCATCAACAGCGTCACCACCATGTCGTCGCGGTGGTGGCCCAGCGCGATCTTGGTGGCGCCCAGCTCGCCGGCTACGCGGTACAGGATGCCCCGCCGCAAGCGCGAACACAGGCTGCACAGCGTCTGGCCTTCGGGGATCAGCTTCTTGACGATGGCATAGGTGTCCTGCTCCTCGATGTGGAAGGGCACGCCCAGCGCCTTCAGATAGGTGGGCAACACATGTTCAGGAAAGCCGGGCTGCTTCTGGTCCAGATTGACGGCCACGATGTCGAAGGGCACCGGCGCGCGCTTGCGCAGGCTGAGCAGCACGTCCAGCATCGCGTAGCTGTCCTTGCCGCCGGACAGGCACACCATGACCTTGTCGCCAGCCTCGATCATGTTGAAGTCGGCAATCGCCTGGCCCACCTGGCGGTGCAGCCGCTTGCTCAGCTTGTTGGCCTCGAACACGGCCTTGCGCGGGTCCGGCCGGTGTCCGTCTTCCGATTCGGGTGCAGCCAGCAGTTGCTCTGCGGTCGTAAGTAAATTCATGGGTGCATTCATCGCGCGTCTTCCTTGATGGCGAACACTTCCACGCCCACCGCATCGCAGTCGGGGTAGACATCGGATTTTTCGCTCGACACCCGCGCGGCGCGCACCTGCGGGTGCTGCAGCATGGATGCCAGCAGCTCGTCCACCAGCGTCTCCTGCAGCCCGATGTGGCCACGCGCGATGCGCTGGCTGACGGTCTGGCGGATGAAGTCGTAGTCCACCACCTCGGCCAGCTCGTCGGCCTTGGGTGTGGTGCTGGCCAGCGGCACAAAGAGGTCGACGTTGATCAGCAGCCGCTGGCTGCGGCCCTTTTCGAACTCGTGCACGCCGATGTGGGCTTCGACGCGGTAGTTGCGCAGGAAGAGGCGCCGGCAGTCGGCCAGGCGGGGGGAGTCCAGGTGCATCAAGAGGCTTTCGGTGGCGGGGCGGCTGGTGGCGATGGTGGTGGCGATGGCGATAGCGGTGGCAATGTCGGTGGCGCCGGCACGTCGTCGCGTGCCAGGAACACCACGTCACGGCTTTGCGACTGCAGGTGCTGGCCGCCGTCCACCAGCAGCGTGGTGCCGGTGATGGCGGGTGACTCCAGCAAGAAGTGCACGGCGCGCGCCACGTCTTGCGGCGTCGAGCTGCGGCCCAGTGGCGTCATGCGGTGTGACGCGGTGAATTCGGCAGGGTTCATGTCGCCCGACAGCATCGTCACGCCCGGGGCCACGCCGCACACCCGCACCCGCGGCGCCAGCGCCTGCGCCAGCAGCGTGTTGGCGGCTTCCAGCGCGGCCTTGCTGAGCGTGTAAGACACATGGTCGGGGTTGGGGTTGAACAGTTTCTGGTCCAGCAGGTTGATGACCACCCCGGGCGCTTGGCCGTCCCTGTCGGCCGGCAGCAGCGCATGCAGCGCACGGGCCAGCACGATGGCCGGCGCGGTGTTGGCGCGCCAGTGGCGGTCCATCAATGCGTAGCTGAAGCTGGCGACATCGTCGTATTCGAACAGCGATGCGTTGTTCACCACCGCGTCCAGCCGGCCCATCGCGCGGTGCACGGCCAGCGGCAGGGCGCCGCAGGCGGCTTCGTCGGCCAGGTCGGCGGCAAAGGCCTGCGCTGCGCAGGCCGAGCCGGCCAGCGCCTGGGCAGCGGCCACTGTTTGTGCCGCCGCCGCTGCTGAAGTCCGGTAATGCACCGCCACGCGCCAGCCCTGGGCCACCAGAT
This sequence comes from Burkholderiales bacterium, assembly GCA_038328935.1. Classification (GTDB taxonomy): domain Bacteria; phylum Pseudomonadota; class Gammaproteobacteria; order Burkholderiales; family Burkholderiaceae_C; genus Rubrivivax. The sequence goes on along the minus strand of JBBQMM010000111.1, from coordinate 6,397 downwards.
GCAGCGCAATCTCGCGCCCGATGCGCTGCCCGGCGCCCGTCACGAGCGCCACGCGGGCGGGTGAGGCAGAAGCGGGAAGGGAAGCGGGAAGGGAGGCGGGAAGGGAGGCGGGAAGGGAGGCTGGAAGGGAAGCGGAAGAGGTGCTGGCCATGGCTTTTTACAATCCACCGGATGCAGACACCCGGACCGGCGAGTTTATCGGCGCGCCCAGTAAACCCCTTGGCAGCAGCGCTGGCGCGCAGGCTGGGCCAGGAGATGGCCGCTGCCGGTGGCTGGCTGCCGTTTGATCGTTTCATGGCCATCGCGCTGTACGAGCCCGGGCTGGGCTACTACGCACGCGGCCATGCCGTGTTCGGCACCTTGCCTGAAGACGGCAGCGACTTCGTCACCGCGCCGGAGCTGTCGCCGTTGTTCGGCCAGGCGTTGGCGGTGCAGGTGGGGCAGGCGCTGGACGCCGCTGCATCCGCCCAGGTGCTGGAATTCGGTGCCGGCTCGGGTGCGCTGGCCGCGCAGCTGTTGCGCGCGCTGGGCAGCCGCGTGCTGCGCTACCGCATCGTTGAAGTGTCGGCTGCCATGCGCGCCCGCCAGGCGGCACGGCTGGCCGCGTGGGCTGACCGGGTGGAATGGCTCGATGCCTGGCCCGACGCCATCGAAGGCGTGGTGGTGGGCAACGAGGTGCTCGATGCGATGCCGGTGCAGCTGCTGCATTGGGATGGCCAGCACTGGCTCGAGCGCGGCGTGCAACAGGCTGCGGATGGCGGCTGGGCCTGGGCCGACCGGCCGACCGCACTGCGGCCGCCGCTGGACCCGGGCTTCGTGCCCGGCACGGTGACCGAAGTCCACCCGCAGGCCGAAGCCTTCGTGCGCAGCCTGGCCCAGCGCCTGGTGCGCGGCGCGGCGTTCTTCATCGACTACGGATTCCCGGAGTCGGAGTACTACCACCCGCAGCGCAGCGGGGGCACGCTGATGTGCCACCGCGCGCACCGCGCCGACGACAACCCGCTGCTCGACGTGGGCGACAAGGACATCACCGCGCATGTCAACTTCAGTGGCATCGCGCTGGCGGCACAGGACGCCGGCCTGCAGGTGCTGGGCTACACCAGCCAGGCGCACTTTCTCATCAACTGCGGCCTGCCTGCGCTGCTGCAGGGCGCAGACGTGCGCACCGTGGCCCACGCGCAGAAGCTGATGACCGAGCACGAGATGGGCGAGCTGTTCAAGGTGCTGGCGCTGGCGCGCGGCATCGAGTTGGACGCTGTCGGCTTTGGCAGCGGCGATCGTTGCCACATGCTGTGACGGGGGGTTCTTTCGCCGATCGGTCGACTGATTGACAGCCTGACGGGTTGAACGACGGGTTGCTTGGCGGACTGGCCGGCCACTCTGCCGCAGTGGCCGGGCCTGCACTGGCGGTTGTGAAACACTCGGCCCCACGATGCGCTGGATACTGGTGTTCCTCCTGGCCTTTTTGCTCTTCAACGGGCTGCAGGCCTGGCTGCGCAAGATCGGCCTGGGCAAGCTGCCGGGCGACTTCAGCGTCAAACTGGGCGGGCGCGAGGTTTATGTGCCGCTGCCAGCTCGGTGGTGCTCAGCGTGCTGGGCATGTTGATCGGCATGCTCTTCTGATGCCCGGCGTGGTGGCTGCGCCTGCGCTGATGCTGGGCTGGTACCGCGCTGGTGCTGCGCTGATGCCGCGCCGATGCCGTGCTGATCCCGCCATGACGGGCCGCGGCTTTCAGGTCGAGATGTGCCACTCGTGCGCGCACTTGCGGCAGCGCACCGCCACCTGGGTGCCTTCGGCGTCGCTCTTCAGCAGCTCCAGTCGCCCGTAGGTCTTGCACTGCGAGCAGTCGGCCTGGCTGGCGGCCGCTTCGGCGTGCGACAACAGGCCCAGGTAACGGCGCAGGGCCCACAGCCCCATGGCCGCACAGATCACGCCCGCCAGCAGATTGGTGGCCTGGTCTTGCCAGCCCCGAAAGCGCCAGGCCGCCTCGAAGGCCGCCAGCAGTCCGATCACGCACAGGATCATCAGCACCAGGTGCGCGTGGCTCTGCAGCAACTCGCGTTCATACCATTTGCGAAAGCCATGCTTCTTGATGCCGTCGGCCAGCTTCATGGTGAGCGCTCCCGGTGGTGTTGGTGGGCTGTGGTGCTCATCCATGGTGTCACAGTTGACGCTGTTACAGACGCTGTTCCAGCCGTTGCTGGATAGCCTGCACCCGCGCTGCGCGCACCGCTTCGCCGATGGCGGGCCCGCTGGCCCCGCGCTCAGTGGCCAGCGCCGCCACGCTGGCGCTGTCGACGGCCAGCGCCGCCTGCAGCAAGGGCGGCAGCCGTTCGGCCGGTGCGTAGGGCACGCGCTCCAGCCCGGTGCGACCCTGTGCGTCGGCCTGGCAGGCTTGCAGCACACCGACCAACCGGTCGGCCCGGCGCACCAGGTCGCAGCGTTCGAACAGGCGCATCAACGCGGCGGCATTCAGCGCGCCGCTGGCGTGGATGTGCGCGTGTTCACGCGCCACCACGTCGGCGAGTTCACGGCAGTCGTTGGGCACGCGCAGCCGTTCGGCCACCGCGCGCGCCAGCCTGGCGCTGCGCTGTTCGTGGCCGTGGTGGCGGGGCAGCAACTCGGCCGCGGTCGTGCCCTTGCCCAGGTCGTGCATCAGGCAGGCCCAGCGCACGGGCAGGGCTGCTCCCAATTCGGCGGCGCGGTCCAGCACCAGCAGCAGGTGCACGCCGGTGTCGACCTCGGGGTGGTATTCAGGCCGCTGCGGCACGCCCCACAGGCGGTCGGCCTCGGGCAGCAGGCGCGCCAGCGCGCCGCAGTCTCGCAACACCTGCAGCATGCGGCTGGGCCTGGCCGTCATCAGGCCGCGCGACAGCTCCTGCCACACCCGTTCGGGCACCAGGGCATCCACTTCGCCCTGCTGCACCATCTGCTGCAGCAAGGCTGCGGTCTGCGGGGCCACCGTGAAGTCGGGGAACCGTGCCGCCAGCCGCGCCAGGCGCAGCAGGCGCACGGGGTCTTCGACAAAGGCGTCCGACACGTGCCGCAGCAAGCGGGCCTGCAGGTCGCGCTGGCCGCCGTAGGGGTCGATCAGCGTGCCGTCTTCGGCCTGCGCGATGGCGTTGATGGTGAGGTCGCGCCGCGCCAGGTCTTCTTCCAGCGTGACCTCAGGCGCGGCGTGCACCACGAAACCGCGGTAGCCGGGCGCCGACTTGCGCTCGGTGCGCGCCAGCGCCACTTCTTCGCCCGTGTGCGGGTGGATGAAGACCGGGAAGTCCTTGCCGACGGCGCGATAGCCCTGGTCCAGCAGGGCCTGCGGCGTGGTGCCCACCGCCACCCAGTCGCGGTCTGCTGCGGGCAGACCCAGCAGCGCGTCGCGCACCGCGCCACCCACGATGTACAGGCGCGGCGCGCCGGGCGCGGGCGGCGTCTCAGCGGTGCTTGCGGTAGGGCTCTTCAAAGTCCAGATAGTCCTGCTCGGCCATCGCGTCCTTGATCCAGGCCGCCACGCCCGGCGCGGCGCTGACCCGCTGCACGTAAGCCTGTGCGGTGTCGGACATCGGCAGCCCATAGGTGAGCAGGCGCATGCACACCGGCGCGAACATGGCGTCGGCGGCGCAGAAACGGCCGAACAGGAAGGGCCCGCCGCTGGCCTTCAGCGCGTCGCCCCACAGCGCCTGCACGCGTGCCACGCTGGCGCGCAGCGCCTCATGTTCTTGCCAAAGGCGCGCCCCCACTTCGGGCAGCCGCGCTTCGATGTTCATCGGGCAGTGGCTGCGCAGCGGGCCGAAGCCGCTGTGCATCTCGGCGCTGACGCTGCGCGCCCGGGCGCGCTGCAGGCGGTCTTCAGGCCACACACCGGCGGCCGGAAACTTGTCGTTCAGGTACTCGGCAATGGCCAGGCTGTCCCACACCGCAAAGCCTTCGTCCAGCAGCACCGGCACCTGGCCGGTGGGGTTCACGCTGGCCACCGCCTTGCGATAGGGCGAGCCCGGGGTGAAGTCGAAGCGCAGCTTGTGCTCTTCGAACGCGATGCCCATCTGGTGCAGCAGCACCCAGGGCCGCATCGACCAGGACGAGTAGTTCTTGTTGCCGATGACGAGCTGCATGGTGCGGGGGTGATGGTGGTGAAGCCGGCCGCCATGCTACGCGGTGCCGGGCGCTGGTGGGGTCGCTGATGTGTGCGCAGGTGGGGCCGCCGGTGTCTGCGCTGGTGGCAGCCCCGGTGGGAGCGTCACTCTGAGCGCTTTTTGGAGCGCTTTTTGGAGCGTTTGTGGGAGCGTTTGTGGGAGCGTTTGTGGGAGCTTTGTGGGAGCTTTGTGGGAGCGCTTGTGGGAGAGCGCGCTGAACTCCTGCGCCAGCCGCGTTCAGCGCCCGGTCATGCCGCGCCAGCGGTTCAGCCGCGCGCGGCCCACCTGGTCGCCCAGGTACAGGGGCGCCACGGCCTCCAGCGCAGTGGGCGTGATGCCCAGGGCCTGCAGCCCCGGCAGGCGGCCCGTGGCGACGTTGGGCACCTGCATCGAAGCCACGTTGTCACGCGACATCAGCGGCTGCCCGGGCAGCATTTCCATCACGCTGGCCTGCAGCCGGCCCAGGAAGGCCGGCAGCGGAATCTGCGGCCGCTCGTGCCCGCTGTAGCGTCCAGCCAGCCGCACCAGGTCCGACAACGTGTAGACGGTGGGCCCGGCGCACTCAAAAATCTGGCCGACCGTCGCGGGCTGTTGCAGGCAGCCGACGATGGCCCTGGCCACGTCCTCCACCCACACCGGCTGAAAGCGGGCGTCGCTGCCGGCCAGGGGCATCAGCGGCGCCAGTGCTTGCAGCCGCGCAAAGACACGCAGGAACTGGTCGTCGGCACCAAAGATCACCGAGGGCCGCAGCACGGTGGTGCGCAGCGCCGGCTGGGCAGCCAGCGCGGCTTCGCCCTGGGCCTTGCTGCGCAGGTACATCGAGGGCGCGTCAGCGGCCACGCCGAGCGCGCTGACATGCACCAGCCGTGGCACGCCAAAAGCGGCGCAGGCCTGCGCAATCTTGCGCGGCAGCGCCACGTGCACGTGATCGAAAGCCGCTGCGTTGCCGTGCAGTATGGCCACCAGGTTGACCACCGCGTCGCAGCCCGCCATCAAGCGTGCCAGCGCAGCGCTGTCGTGCACGTCGGCCTGCACCAGTTCCACCGTGGGCAACGACTGCACATGCGCGCCGCGGGCCAGGTGGCGCGTGGGCACGACGATGCGGCCGCCAGCGGCGCGCCGCGCCAGTGCTTCGCAGACGGAGCGGCCGACGAAGCCGGTGCCACCCAGCACCAGGATGTTGCGTGGTGCTGCCGAATCGGCCGTGACGGACGCGGCCGCTGTGAATTGAGAACTCATCGGGTTACTTTCGTGCGCTGCACTTTGCGGGTGGTGTCAGGGGTTGGTTGCGGAAAATGCTTCACGGCAACTCCTTGTCGGCCGCCGGGGTCGCCGGGTCGCGCGGCCCGATGGATTTGCCCAGCCGGGCCTGCAGCCCCACCATGGGCTGCCCCAGGATGGTGTTGTAGATCACCGCGTTGGCCAGCACCTTCTTGACGTAGTCGCGCGTTTCATTGAACGGAATGGTCTCGGCCCAGGCGGCAGGCTCCAGCACCACGCCCTCGCGCCAGCGGCGCGGCCGGCCGGGGCCGGCGTTGTAGGCCGCGGCAGCCAGCGCCAGCGAGCCGTCGAAATCGTCGATCAGGCGCTTCAGATACGCCGCGCCCAGGCGCAGGTTGACCGCCGGATCGTTGATCATTTCAGGCCGGTAGTCCATGCCCACCTTCTGCGCGGTCCAGCGTGCGGTGGCTGGCATCAACTGCATCAGGCCCGAAGCGCCCACGTGCGAACGCGCGTCGCTGATGAAGCGCGACTCCTGGCGTATCAGGCCCAGCATCACGGCCGGGTCCAGGCCGGAGGCCTTCGCCGCCGCCATCAGCTGTTCGCGCATCGGCAGTGGAAAGCGCTGCGCGATGTGCACCTCGCCGCGGGTGCGTTCACTGGTGTTGATGCAGCGGTCCCACACCGCTTGTTCACAGGCCCACTGCGCAGCGGCCAGCAGCTGGCGCGTGCCCAAGCCGCGCAGCGTGTAGTTCCACTCGCGCACGCCCTCGGCGCGCAGCCCCAGGTTGATGAGCTGCAAGGCGCGTGCGAAGCCCGGGTTCTGACGCGCCGTGCCCAGCTCTTCATCGGTGGTGGGCGCGGGTGCTGCAGGCAGCGCAAAGGGCTGGCTCAGGTCGGCACTGGCAAGCTGTGCGTAAAACCCCAACTGGGGAGCCAGCGCCTGCAGCGCTGCACGGGCTTGCTCGCGTGCGCCGTCGCCGGCCGGCCCGGGTTTGGCCAGTGCCGACGTGGCGCGGGCCTTCCAGTACACCCAGGTGCCTTC
>JBBQMM010000110.1:0-10933 GCA_038328935.1 Burkholderiales bacterium | reverse complement strand
TGCTCACCGCCGTGGCCGTGAGCGCAGGCACGGTGCACCATCTGCTGGTCAGCCTGTCGCACGTGCGCTTTGCCACGCTCAGCAGCAGCACCATTGCGCGCTATGTCGACAGCGGCGAGCCCTTCGGCAAGGCCGGCGCCTATGCCGTGCAGGGCCGCATCGCGGCACACATCGAACACATGGCCGGCAGCTACAGCGGCATCATGGGGCTGCCGCTGCACGAGACGGCGCGCTTGCTGCACCTGGCACGCGTGTCGTTGCCGCCTTGATTCGCCGACGCGCGGTGGCCTTGGACCCTCGGCGCGCGACGGCCCCGAATCGGCGCTGCGCAGCGGCCTTCAATGGGCGACTTGCTGATGCAGACCGGCCCTTTTTCTGCACCGGCCGCGCATAGACTGGGCGCATGGCTACACAAGACATCTACATCAACTGGGCGCCGCAGGAAACCCGCGTGGCCGTGGTTGAAAACGGCGCACTCCAGGAACTGCACATCGAGCGCACGCTGGAACGTGGGCAGGTGGGCAATGTCTACCTGGGCAAGGTGGTGCGGGTGCTGCCCGGCATGCAAAGCGCCTTCGTCGACGTCGGGCTGGAGCGCGCCGCCTTCCTGCACGTGGCCGACCTGCACAACAACTACGCGCGCGCTGAAGGCAAGGGCGAAACGCCGCTGCCGCCGATCGAAAAGCAGGTCTTCGAAGGCCAGACGCTCACCGTGCAGGTGGTGAAGGACGCCATCGGCACCAAGGGTGCGCGGCTGACCACGCAAGTCAGCATCGCCGGGCGCATGCTGGTCTTTTTGCCGCACGACAACCACATCGGCATCAGCCAGAAGATCGGCAGCGCCGAGCTGCGCGAAGAACTGCGCAGCCGCATGCAGACGCTGTCGACCAGGGGCTTGGCCGAAGGCAACACCAGCACCGGTGGCTTCATTCTGCGCACCAACGCCGAAGAAGCCAGCGACACCGAACTGGCCGACGACATCGCCTACCTGCGCCGCACCTGGGCGCTGATCCGCGAGCGTGCGCAGAGCCGCCCCGCCGGCAGCCTGCTGCACCAGGACCTGAGTCTGGCCGAGCGCGTGCTGCGCGACCTGAGCACCGAAACCACCAGCAGCATCCGCATCGACAGCCGCATGCAGTGCGACGCGCTGAAAGCTTTCGGCGACACCTTCATGCCCGGCAGCGTGGGCAAGCTGGACTTGTACAAGGGCGAGCGACCCATCTTCGACCTCTTCGGCATCGAAGAGGAAATCACGCGCGCGCTGTCACGCCGTGTCGACCTGAAGAGCGGCGGCTACCTGGTCATCGACCAGACCGAGGCGCTGACCACGGTGGACGTCAACACCGGTGGTTTCGTCGGCGCACGCAATTTCGAAGACACCATCTTCAAGACCAACCTGGAAGCTGCCGGCGCGATGGCACGCCAGCTGCGCCTGCGCAACCTGGGCGGCATCATCATTGCCGACTTCATCGACATGACGCGCGAGGACCACCAGCAGGCGGTGCTGGTCGAGCTGAAGAAACAACTGGCCCGCGACCGCACCCGCACCACGGTGAGTGGCTTCACGCAACTGGGCCTGGTGGAGATGACGCGCAAGCGCACGCGCGAGAGCCTGGCCCACATGCTGTGCCAGCCCTGCCCCACCTGCGAAGGCCGCGGCCAGGTGAAGACCGCGCGCAGCGTGTGCTACGACATCCTGCGCGAGATCCTGCGCGAAGCGCGCCAGTTCGCGCCCAAGGAATTTCGCATCGTGGCCCACGTCAGCGTGGTGGAAATGTTGCTGGACGAGGAGAGCGCTCACCTCGCCGGGCTGAGCGAATTCATCGGTCGGCCGATTTCGCTGAGTGCGGAACCGGGGATGAGTCCGGAGCAGTACGACATTGTGTTGATGTAGCGTTTTACGGCGTCTGGCGACTACTCCTTGCCAGCCGCAAACCCGCATGAGTCCGGGCGAACCGCGGTCAGTACGTAAGTGCGATGGGGAGAAACTGGAACGTCGGCTTAGTGGGGTCAGCGTCTTTTACGGCATGGGACAGGCGCAGGAGACGGCGGGGCCGTGGCCTTCGCAGCAAAGTGCAAGCGCCATCGGCAAGGCTTTCTGCGTACACCGGGCTGGGCTAGCATATTGGTGTCAAAGCACCAAAGTGAGGCTGGCATGAGCCGTCTGACCATCACCTTGTCCGAGGCCCGCTACCGCCTTTCGCGGTGAACTGGTACCGCAGGACCCGGCCGACAAGGCGGCCTCTGTGCTACTCGAGCGACTCACCCAACAACTCCCCGCCAATCCAAACGCTTCAGTAAAGCGGCAGTGGGCAAACCCCTTCGGGCAGGCGCTTCGTCACCCTCATCGAACGTCCGAGAGGAATCTCCATCATGAAGATCGAATCCATCCGACTGAAGAACTACAAGGTCTTCCGGGACGTTCATCTGACAGATATCCCGTCTTTCCTGGTCGTCGTCGGTGCCAACGGCTCGGGCAAATCGACCCTGTTCGATGTGTTCGGCTTCCTGCACGACTGCCTCAAAGGCAATGTGCGGCAGGCATTGGACAGCCGTGGGCGCTTTCGCGAGGTGCTGAGCCGCGATGCGCTGGACGACACGATCCTGATCGAGATCCAGTACCGGATGCTGATCACCGGTGTCGAGCGGCTGGTGGCCTATTCGCTGGAGATCGGCGAGCGAGCCGGTGCGCCCTTTGTGCAGCGGGAAATCCTGCGCTACAAGCGCGGCCGCTATGGCAGCCCTTTCCACTTCCTGGACTTCACCAATGGTGAGGGCTACGCGATCACGAACGAGGAAGACTTCAACAAGCCCGACGATGAACTGAAGCGGGAAGAGCAGAAGGTCGCACCCGAAACCCTGGCCATCAAGGGGCTCGGGCAGTTCGAGCGCTTCAAGGCGGCCAACGCGTTCCGGCAGTTGATCGAGTCATGGCATGTGTCCGACTTTCACATCAACGCTGCCCGTGGCCGCAAGGAAGCGGCAGGCGAATCCGAACACCTGTCGGAGACGGGAGAGAACTTGCCGCTCGTGGCGAGCTATCTCTTTGAGCAGCACCCGAGCACGTTCCAGAAAATTCTCGACACCATGGCGCGCCGGGTGCCCGGCATTGCATCGGTCAAGCCCGTGCTGATGGACGATGGCTACCTGACCCTGCGCTTCCAGGACGGTTCGTTCAAGACACCCTTCCTGGATCGCTATGTGTCTGACGGCACCATCAAGATGTTTGCATACCTGGTGCTGCTGCACGACCCGACGCCGCACCCGCTGCTGTGCGTCGAAGAGCCAGAGAACCAGCTCTACCCGAAGTTGATGGCCGAGTTGGCCGAAGAGTTCCGTCTCTACGCGCTTCGTGGTGGGCAGGTGTTGGTGTCCACGCACTCGCCAGACTTCCTGAACGCGGTAGCGCTCGACGAGGTGTGTTGGCTGGTGAAGAAGGACGGCGCCACCGAGATTCGACGGGCCCGCGATGACGAGCAGATCAAGGCCTACATGGCCGACGGCAACCAGATGGGTTATCTGTGGAAGCAAGGCTTCTTCACAGGGGCTGATCCGGAATGAAGGAGCTCGTCTTTCTCCTCGAAGAGGAGTCGGCGAAGGCCATGCTGCAAGGCCTGTTGCCCCGGATTCTGGACCCACAGGTGCAGCCGCGACTGATGGCCTTCAAGGGCAAGCAGGACCTCGAGAAGCAGATGGTCAGGCGCATGCGGGGCTGCGTGAACCCGCACGCACGATTCATCGTGCTGCGAGACCAGGACAGTACGCCGGACTGCAGGCACGTGAAAGAGAAGTTGCTCGGGCTTTGTGCGCAGGCGGGTCGAAGTGCCGTCTCGCTCGTACGCGTTGCATGCCACGAGTTGGAGTCGTTCTATCTGGCTGATCTGCAGGCCGTTGAAACAGCTCTGGGTGTGACGGGTCTGGTGCGCCTTCAAAACACGGCCCGCTTTCGAGCCGCCGATCACGTGGACAGTCCCAGTCGTGAGTTGGCGAAACTGACCCGCGGTGCATACCAGAAGGTGAGCGGCTCGCGGCAACTCGGCCCGCACTTGGACACCAACAACGATCGATCCGCGAGCTTCAAAAGCTTGATCGCCGGTGTTCGTCGGATGGAGCGGGAATTGCTGGCATTGCCGAACGCGAGTTGACGATTGCACACAACACTGCGCCGGGATTGCACTCCGTGATCAAACTCACCCAGTGTGATCTGCTCGAGCAAGACGTGGTTACCACGCGCCCACCTGAATGGTCCGGGTTGTCCAGTGGATGACCAATAGCCCCATTCTCGCGACCCACTCCGGCGGCCGCGACCTGCGGGCCGGCGGCAGTTCTATGCGGCCGTCCACGCGGCCGCGGTGCCCGGCATGAGCTTGCCACCTGCGCTGCCCGCCGAGCGGTTCGAATTCAGCCACGCCACGGCCGGCCGCATCGGCGCCTATGCGGCGCAGGAAAGCTCAGGGCGGCCGCTGCTGATGGTGCACAGCGTGCACGCCTCGGGCGCAGCCTCGGAAGTGCGGCCGCTGTTTGAACACTACCGCGCCACGCGGCAGGTCTTCGCCATCGACTTGCCGGGTTATGGCATCTCCGAGCGCAGCGACCGGGCTTACACCCCGCGCCTGATGTGCGATGCCTTGCACGGCCTGGTGGCGCAGATTCAGGCCCGCTGTGGCCCGGGCCCGGTGGACGCGCTGGCGCTGTCGCTCAGCTGCGAATTCCTGGCCCGCGCGGCCGTCGAGGCGCCGGCATCCTTCAGCAGCCTGGCCCTCGTCAGCCCTACCGGCCTGCGCGGCGGCCAGCGCGGCCGTGGCGCCACCGGCAGCACGCGCCAGGTGCCCGGGCTGCTGAAGGCGCTGCGCGGCCCGGGGCAACGCTGGGGTGGTGCGCTGTTTCATGGCCTCACGCGGCCGGGCGTGGTGCGCTACTTTCTGCGCAAGACCTGGGGCTCGCCGGCAATCGACGAGACGATGGCGGCCTATGCCGTGCGCACCGCGCGCCAGCCCGGTGCCGAGCACGCACCGCTGCACTTCCTGTCGGGCGGCCTGTTCAGTGCCGACATCCACACGGTTTATGAATCGCTCACGATGCCCGTGTGGATGAGCCACGGCGTGCGCGGTGACTTCACCGACTACCGCGGCGCAGCCTTCCTGCAGGCACGGCCGAACTGGCACTTCACGGTCTTCCAGACCGGAGCTTTGCCACAATTCGAGGTGCCGACCGCATTTGAGTCGGCTTACGACCAATTTCTGGCCGCAGCCGGCCGCTGAGCACTCCTGCCCTCTTACAGGGTCCCCCTGGCGGCATCTGAACCGCACAGCGCGGGCCCGCGAATCACACCGACATGACCCGATCCACCGCCCTGAACATCGCCGCCGCCGCAGCTGGCGCCAACGTCTCGCCCGAGCACAAGCGCTTTCGCACGCTGCTGGACAAGATCGACAAGGCTCGACTGTGCCTGCAGCAGTGGCAAGAGCAGCTGCCCTTGTTCGCGCAACAGTACAAGGCCCGCGTCGAACCCGAAGAGCAGCGGCTGCTGGCACTGCGCCGGGCTTGGGCTTTCGAGCTGGAAACCCTGCTGCTGGGCCCGCGCTGGAACAAGGGCGAAACCAAGACGCTGTCGCGCCTGTTGCTCGACACCTGCACCAGCCTGTTCTCAGCCGGCGAACAGGTCGACGAAGAACTCAAGGCGCTCTACAACCGCCACGCCGAAGTCGACTTCGAGTCCGAAGAACAGGAACAGTTGAACATGATGAAGGCCATGCTCGAGCGCCTGAGCGGCCTGGACCTGGGCGACGAAACCGCGGGGTCCGCCGAAGAGTTGATGCAGCGCGCGCAAGAACAGCTGGAGCAGCGCCAGGCCCAAGAACGCGAACAGAACGAAACGCACAGCACGCATGAAGCACAGCGCGCACAGCACCAGGGGCCGGGCCGGCGGCCATCCAAGGCGCAGACGGCGGCGCAGAAACGTGCGGAGGAAGACGCACGCCAGGCCTCGCAGACCGTGCGCGAGGTGTATCGCAAGCTGGCGGCCGCCCTGCACCCCGACCGCACCGATGTCGACGCCAGTGCCGAACAGCGTGCCGAGCGCACGGCGCTGATGCAGCGCGCCAACGGCGCCTATGAAGCGGGTGATCTGCTGGCGCTGCTGACACTGCAGTTGCAGATCGAGCAGGTCAACGTTGCGCAGGCGGCGCAGCTGGCAGCAGCGCAGGTGCGGCACTTCAACAAGGTGCTGGCCGAACAGCTGCGTGAAATCGAGCAAGAGATCAACGGCCGTCAGACTGCCTTTGCCGCGAGCTACGGCTTCCTGCTCGAACGGCGGCTGGACCCTGCGCAACTGGTCCGCTTGCTGAAGGACGAGCTGCGTTCTGTGCAGGCCGCGGCAGTGCAACTGGCCAACCAGCGCAGGCTGCTCATGGGCGAGCCGGTGCAGGCCAAGCGCTACCTGAAGCGCCTGCGCCAGGAACAAGAAGCGGACGAAGAGTTCGGCGACTTCCTCTTCTGACCGCCTGGGTCTCACGACTGCGCGGCCTGTCCATGGCCCGCCTGAAGCCACCAACCCTGGGCAAACCAGTCCCTGGCCCGCAAGGCCCAGCCCATAAACTGCTGGCGTGCAGGCGGCAGGGGCTGTCTGCCCCTATCAAAAGAAAGCGGTTGGCACGTGTCCCAGGCCTTGCTGTCGGCGTCGAGCCGAGCCCTGCAGTTGTATACGCTGATGCGCCGCATCCGCGCCTTCGAAGATGCGGCCGAGCAGGCCAGCCTGGGCGGTGTGGCTGCCTGGGGGCTGGCAGCGTCAGCCAAGCCGGCGCTGGTGCGCGGGCCGCTGCACCTGTCCACCGGCCAGGAGGCCGTGGCCGCCGGCGTGTGCCTGAACCTGCAGCGTGAAGACCTGCTCACCTCCACCCACCGTGGCCACGGCCACACGCTGGCCAAGGGCGCGAACAGCACACGCATGATGTGCGAACTGTTCGGCCGCGCCACCGGCACCAACAAGGGCAAGGGCGGCTCGATGCACATTGCCGACTTCTCGGTCGGCATGCTGGGCGCCAACGGCGTGGTGGCCGCCGGCATCCCGATCGCCACCGGCGCAGCGCACGCGCTGAAGCTGCGCGGTCAGCCGCATATCGTGGCCTGCTTCTTCGGCGACGGAGCGGCCAACCGCGGCCCTTTTCTGGAGGGGCTGAACTGGGCCCGGGTGTACCAGTTGCCGGTGCTGTTCGTCTGCGAAGACAACCGCATCTCGGCCACCACGCCCACCGCAACGATGACCGCGGGTGACGGCGTTTCGGTGCGCGCCCAGGCGCTGGGCATCCCCGGGCAGCAGGTCGATGGCAACGACGCCGAAGCGGTGGATGCTGCCGCCGCCACGCTGGCAGCCCAGGTGCGCAGCGGCGGCGGGCCGCGCCTGCTGCACGCCATCACCTACCGCATCAAGGGTCACGTGTCGGTCGACCCGGGCAGTTACCGCCACGCCGACGAAGTGGCGGCTGCACAGGCCCGTGAGCCGCTGGTGCTGATGCGCCAGCGGCTGCTGGCCCTGGGCCACAGTGCGCAGGCCGTGGATGGCATCGACGCGGCCGCCAAGGCCGAAATAGACACCGCGCTGCGGCTGGCCCAGGACGCGCCCTGGCCCGAGACCAGTGCCGCGTACGAAGACATCATGGACACCGGCGCCGGGGTTTGGCGGTGATGAAAAGAGACGACGAGATGCAAACCCTGAGCTACGCACAGGCCGGCGCGCTGGCCCTGCAACAGGCCATGCAGGCCGACAGCCGCGTGGTGGCGCTGGGCGAAGACCTGGGACGCGGCGGCGTGTTCGGCCAGTACCGCGGCCTGCAGCAGCAGTTCGGGCCCGACCGCGTGATCGACACGCCCATCTCCGAAGCCAACATCATGGGCGCTGCGGTGGGCATGGCGCTGGCCGGCTTGCGGCCGGTGGTGGAAATGCGCGTCATCGACTTTGCGTTGTGCGCGATGGACGAGATCGTCAACCAGGCCGCCAAGAACCGCTACATGTTCGGCGGCCAGGGGCGCGTGCCGCTGGTGGCGCGGCTGCCCATCGGCATCTGGTCGGCATCGGCGGCGCAGCACTCGCAGTCGCTGGAGGCCTGGTTTGCGCACCTGCCCGGGCTGGTGGTGGCCACGCCGGCCACGCCGCAAGACAACTACTCGCTGCTGAAGGCGGCCATGGCCAGCGGCGACCCGGTGATCTACATGGAGCACAAGGAACTGTGGGGCGACAGCGGCGCGGTGGACACGGCGCTCGACGTGCCGCTGGGCCAGGCGGCCACGTTGGCGACTGGCGGCGACCTGACCCTGGTCACCTGGTCGCGCGGCGTGGGCCCGGCGCTGCAGGCGCTGCAACTGCCCGAGCTGGCGGGCGTCGGCGTCGAGCTGATCGACCTGCGAACGCTGTGGCCGTGGGACCAGGCGGCGGTTCACGCTTCAGCCGCGCGCACCGGCCGGCTGCTGGTGGTGCACGAAGCCGTGCAGGTGGCCGGCTTTGGTGCCGAGGTGGCCGCCAGCACGGCCCAGGCCACCGGCTGCCGCGTGGCGCGGCTGGGTGCACCGCGCATACCGGTGGGCTATGCCGACGTGCTGGAACAAGAATCGCGCCTGTCACCGCTGAAGATCGCGCGCGCCGCGCGGGCGCTGCTGGAAAGGGCGCGCTGAACCCCTCCCAGGCTCGACCCTGACTCCAGCGTCGGCTCCCGCAAGGCCCCCGCAACCGTCCCCGCAACCGTCCCCGAACCCAGCCCGACGCCAGCCCGCCCAGCGGCGGCGCCTACGCCGTCAGCCAGAATCCTTCCGCCCCCGCACCCTTTTTCTGCAGCCCCTTCCACTTCGACCGGAGACATCCTCATGAGCCAACCCCAATCCCGCAGCCGCCGCCATTTCGTGCAAGCCGCCGCATCGGCCAGCGCCCTGGCCAGCATCGGCATGCCCGCGTACGCGCAGGCCACGCCGATGGTGTTCAAGTGGGCCAACAACATTCCCATGACGCACCCATCGAACATCCGCGTGCGTGAAGCCGCCGACGCCTTGCGCGCGGCCAGCGGCGGCAGGGTGGACGTGCAGATTTTCCCGAACAACCAGCTCGGTGGCGACACCGACATGCTGTCGCAGGTGCGCTCCGGCGCGATCGACATCTTCCCGCTGTCGGGCCTGATCCTGCAGACGCTGGTGCCGCTGGCCGGCATCAACGGCCTGGCCTTTGCGTTCCCCGACTACCCCACAGTGTGGAAGGCGATGGACGGCGAGCTGGGTGCCTTCATCCGCGAGGCCATCGGCAAGACCGGGTTGCACACCTTCGACCGCATCCTGGACAACGGCTTTCGCAACATTACCACCAGCAGCAAGCCCATCAACAGCGCAGCCGACCTGCAGGGTTTCAAGATCCGCGTGCCGGTGAGCCCGCTGTGGACCAGCATGTTCAAGGCCTTCGGCGCTGCGCCCACCGGCATCAACTTCAGCGAGGTGTACTCGGCGCTGCAGACCAAGGTGGTCGAAGGCCAGGAGAACCCGCTGGCGATCATCGAGATCGCCAAGCTGTACGAGGTGCAGAAGTACGTGTCAATGACGGGCCACATGTGGGACGGCCAGTGGATCCTGGCCAACGGCAAGCGTTGGAACAGCACACCGGCCGACGTGCAGGCCCTCATCAGCAAGCACGTGACCGAAGCAGTGATGAAGCAGCGCGACGACATCCGCCGCCTGAACAACGGTCTGGAAGCACAGCTCAAGGCCAAGGGCATGATCTTCAACACGCCTGACACCAAGAGCTTCCGCGACGCACTGGCCAAGGCCGGCTTCTACGCCGAATGGCGCGCCAAGTTCGGCGATGAAGCGATGGCCAAGCTCGAGAAGTACTCGGGCAAGCTGGGCTGATGTCGGCCGACGCTAGCGCTAATCCAACACTGGGCAGTTCCGCCACCGCCGCGCAGGCCGTGGCGGTGCGCATGATGCGGCCGCTGGAAGCGCTGGCGGCGCTGCTGCTCACCGTCATCATCACGCTGCTGCTGCTGGGCGTGGCGGCGCGTTATGTGTTTTCGCTGCCGGTGGTGTGGGTGGACGAGATCGTGTCGCTGTCGTTCCTGTGGCTGGCCATGCTGGGCGCAGTGATTGCGATGCACCGCAACGAACACCTGCGGCTGACGCTGCTGGTGGAAAAGCTGCCCGCACCCGCGCGCGGCTACGTGCAGGCCTTTGCGCTGTGCGCCGTCGCCGCAACTCTGGTGGCGCTGGCCGGGCCGGCGCTGGAATACACCAGGGACGAATGGGCCATCCGCACGCCCGAGCTCGACCTGCCCAATTCATTGCGTGTCTCGGCCATCGCCTTTGGCCTGCTGGCCATGTTGGCGCTGTTGCTCGTCTTCGCGCTGCGCACGGTGGCGCTGAAGCACCTGCTGGCGGGTGCTGCCGCGCTCGCGCTGGCGGCCGCCGCTTTCTCTGCCGGATCAGCCAGCCTGCAGACGCTGGGCAACATCAACCTGGTCATCTTTTTGGCCGGCGGCGTGACGCTGTGCCTGCTGGCCGGCGTGCCCATCGCTTTCTGCTTCGGACTGGCCACGCTGGCCTACTTGGGGTTTGCCACCACCGTGCCGCTGACGGTGGTGGTCAGCCGCATGGACGAAGGCATGTCCAGCATCATCCTGGTATCGGTGCCCATCTTCGTGATGCTGGGCTGCGTGCTGGACAGCACCGGCATGGGCAAGGCCATCGTCGACGTGCTGGCCGCCATGCTGGGTCACATCCGCGCCGGCATGTCGTATGTGCTGCTGGGTTCGCTGTTCATCGTTTCCGGCATTTCCGGCAGCAAGGTGTCGGACATGGCCACGGTGGCGCCGGCGCTCTTTCCGGAAATGAAACGCCGCGGGCACAAGCCCAAAGAAATGATTGCGCTGCTCGCCACCGGTGCGGTCATGGCCGACACCGTGCC
>JBBQMM010000109.1:0-10934 GCA_038328935.1 Burkholderiales bacterium | reverse complement strand
AACGTCGGCGCCTCGGCGGCCGAGCTCTTCGTGCAGGCCGGCGCCACGATCGTCGCGATGCAGGACCACACCGGCACGCTGGTCAACGCCGGCGGTTTCGACATCGCCGACCTGGCAGCGCATGTAAAGCTGCAAGGGGGTGTGGGCGGCTTCAAGGGCGCCGACTGGATGAACAGCGAAGAGTTCTGGGACGTCGACTGCGACATCCTGATTCCGGCTGCGCTGGAGGGCCAGATCAACGCTGCACGCGCGCAGCGCATCAAGGCGCGGCTGGTGCTGGAAGGCGCCAACGGCCCCACGGTGCCCGAGGCCGACGACATCCTGGCCAGCCGTAACGTGCTGGTGGTGCCCGACGTCATCTGCAACGCCGGCGGCGTGACCGTGAGTTACTTCGAATGGGTGCAGGACTTCAGCAGCTTTTTCTGGAGCGAAGACGAGATCAATGTGCGGCTGGACAAGATCATGGTCGACGCGCTGAAGAAAATCTGGGACACGGCCGACCGCTACAAGACCACCCTGCGCACCGCCACGTTTGCGGTAGCGTGTGAACGCATCCTGACGGCGCGTGAGGAGCGCGGCCTGTACCCGTGACAGCTGATCTCTGACCCCCGGCCGCTGACGCGCGCGCCCGCGGCGCGCCTGGCGCGTTGCCCGCGGCCGCCGGCTTCAGTTGCGCGCAGGGCTGCCGAAAAGACCGGCAAGCAAACCAGCCACAAAGGCAGCCATGAACGTCAACGCCGCGCACGCCGCTCTGGTGAATACCGCCTCCGCAGCCACGCCGGGCACGGTGCAGGGTAGCGCGGCGCTGTCCGTGCTGAAGAAGGCGATGGAGGCCCAACAGAACGCCGCTGCGCAGCTGATTGCAGCGCTGCCGCAGCCCGCGTTGGCCAGCTCGGGCGGGGTAGGCACCCGCATCAACACCTACGCCTGAAACCGGGCGCGCCGCTTTCACGAGGCGCATCGAGGCCGTGGCAGCGGGCCAGTGCCTGTTTCGTGTGGCCGAGGCCTTCGCCGGCCGGACCCGCTGAAGCTCGTTACAGCACCGCCGGCTCCAACAGCCGGATGGTGCCGGCATCGGCGTCCATTTCAGCCGGCACGCCCAGCGGCAGCGTGAACTTGCGCTGCACATGGCCGAACTGCGCGCCGCTGTAAACCGGCACGCCCAGGCCGCCGAAGTAGTCGCGGAACACTTCGGCCAGCGTCAGCGTGCCGAAACTGCCTTCGCTGGGCATGCAGTTGCTGAAGCCACCCAGCACCACGCCGGCCACGCGCGACAGCGCGCCACTGAGCGCCAGCGTGGACAGCATGCGGTCGACGCGGTAGATGTATTCATTCACGTCTTCCAGAAACAGGATGGCACCGTCCAGGCGCGGCAGGTAGGGCGTGCCGGCCAACGACGTCAACACCGCCAGATTGCCACCCAGCAGCGGCCCGCGCGCGCGGCCGCCGCGCAGCGTGGTGGTGCGGCCGTCTTGCGATGCCGGATCGTCGGCCGCAGGCTCGGGGTTGCGCAGCGTGTGCGGCCCGGTGGCCATGGCCACGGCCCTGAACTGCTCGATGCTGAACGCGTTCCAGTCCGAGCGCCCCAGCGGTGAGTGAAAGGTGACGAGGCCGGTCTTTACGTGCACCGCCGAGATCAGCGCCGTGAGGTCGGAGAAGCCGCCCAGGAACTTGGGGTTGCGGCCGATCAGCCCGTAGTCCAGATGGGGCAACACGCGGTTGGCGCCCGAGCCTCCGGTGATGGCCAGCAAGCCGGCCACCGTGGGGTCGGCAAACAGCGTGTGGATGTCGCTGGCGCGCTGCTCGGGCGTGCCGGCCATGTGGCCATAGCGCGCCCGCGCATGCGGCGCTTCGCGCACCTGAAAGCCCAGTGCCCGCAGCGCACGGTGCGTCTGCTCGTAGGGTGCGTCTTCGTAGACTGCGCCCGACGGGTTGAAGAGTCCCAGCGTGTCTCCTTCGCGCAGGCGGCGGGGGTGGATGAGGGGCAGGTGATCGTTCATGGCGGTGGTGGCTTCGATGTGCCGGTACGCAGGCGGCAAAGGGTTCGGGGTCAGCCTGTGTGGCGTCAGCCTGTGTGGCGTCAGCACGTGTGGCGTCGTTGGTGTCGGGTGGGCGTCTGTGCAGCGCGCGTTTGTTCGGCGCGGTCGTGTTCAGCGCACTTGAATTCAGCGCGGCAGTGCTCACGGGCCGTGCGGCTCGATGTCCACCATCTCGAACCAGTTGTTCCAGAACAGCGGCCGCCGAAAGCCCACCAGCCAGGGTTGGGTGATGGCGGTGGCCGCCAGATGGGTGCGCAGCTTGTAGGGCATCCAGACCACGGTCAGGCGCTTGGCGTGCTCGAAAGCGGCTTCACGCTCGGGGCCGTCGGGCAGCGCCAGCAGGCGCGCGATGGTGGCGTTCATGTCGGGCAGGTTGAAGCGCGACAGGTTCATGTCGCCCGCCGCGGCGCCGTCGTAGCGCTGCAGGCCCTCGATGCCGTCGGGCGCGCTGGCGCGCCCGCTTACCGACCACATCATCAGCTTACCGGCGCGTGCGGCCTTGTACTGCTCGGACCACTGCGCGGTCTGAAAGTCCACGCGCACGCCTATGGCCTTCATGTCGCGCTTCATCAGTTCATCGAAGCGCCGCATCTCCAGGCTGGGCTGGGTGGCCATCTGCAGCAGCAGCGGCTGCCCTTCGGGCGTCTCGCGCCAGCCGTCGCCGTCGCGGTCGCGCCAGCCGTACAGGTCCAGCAAGGCGCGCGCGCGCGCCGGGCTGTAGTCGCTCATCTCGCTGCGCCACTGCGGGTGGTAGCCGCTCAGGTGCACCGCCACCGGGCTCTGTGCAGCCACTGCCGAGCCGTAGCGCAGCAGCGTGATCTCGCGCTCGACATCGATGGCCAGGCCCACCGCGCGCCGAAACGCCACACGTTCGGGGGTGTAGCCGCCGACCACCGGGTGTTCCATGTTGAACATCGTGTAGTAGGTTGAAGGCAGCACCACGCGCTCAGCCCGCATGCCGCGCCGCGCCAGGTTGGGCGCCAGCTTGCCGCCGGGCATGGCCACCGACGTGAAGCCATCCGGCAGGTCCACCCAGTCGGCTTCGCCATTCAGGAACGCCAGCCACAAGGGCTGTTTCTCATCGATGATGGCCACCTCCACGCGGTCCACCATCGGCAGGCGCCGGCCCTTCAGGCGGGCCAGGATGGCCAGGCCTTCGGCATCGTCGGCAGCCGGCTCTGCGTGGTAGCGCATGTCGCGGAACAGCGGGTTACGTTCCAGCACGATGCGTGAGGCACGCCGCCATTCGGTCAGGCGAAACGGCCCCGTGCCCACCGGGTGCTGCATCGACAGTTCACCGTGAGCCTCGATCACCTCGCGCGCCACCGCGGCGGTAGACGCACTGGCCAGCCACTGCGCAAACCGCGGCCGGCCGGCGTCGAGCACGAAGCGCAGCGTGTAGCGGTCCAGCAACTGCAGGCCGGGCAGCGGGCGCTCGTAGTCGAAGGGCTTCTTCTGGTCGATGGCCTCGCGGCGCAGCGCGCCCAGGCCGCTGATGCCCACCTGTTCCAGGCCGGTCCAGCCGGGGCTCTTGCTCGCCGGGTCGGCCAGGCGCTTGATGCTGTAGGCGTAGTCGGCCGCCACCAGTTCACGCGGCTTGCCACCGAAAGCCGGGTCTTTGGTGAACAGGATGCCGGGCTGCAGGCGCACGGTCCAGCTGCGGAAGTCAGTGCTGGCTTCGGGCATGGCCGCTGCGGTGCGGGGGCGCAGCTTGACCGGGCGCGCCAGCGGGTCGAACTCCAGCAGGGTCTCGAAGATGTGCGAGGTGATGCGCAACGAACGTGCGTCGCCGACGCGCGCCGGGTCGAAGCCGGTTTCGCTTTCGCTGGCCAGGCGCAGCACCTTCAGGCCCATGGCGGGCGCGCTTTTGGCCACTGGTACCGACTGCGGCCAGGCGGTCAGCGGAGCGCCTGCGCCGCCCGCCAGTGCGGCGGCAGCTCTGGCCATCACGTTGCGACGATTCATGGGCCGCATCATGACAGCGGCGCAGCGCGCCGGCAGCGCGCGGCCGGCTTCAGCCCGCTTCAGTCGGCTCCGGGCCACACCGGGCTACACCGGGCCACACCGGGCCACACCGGGCCGCGTTATGCCGCGTTGTGCCGCTTTGCGCTGTGCAGCAGCGAAGTTGCGACAATGTGCGCATGAACACGCCCAAATCCAACAACCCCTTTGCTGCCAACAACCCCTACGCCGCCAGCGGCGGCAGTGGTGGCGGCGGCTTTGGCGGCGGCTACGCCATGCAGCCTCAGGCCCCGGCAGGGGCCGCGCCCGCTGCGGCTGGCGGCTCCGGGGAAGCGCTGGTGTACGACGTCACCGAGGCCGAATTCCAGACGCGGGTGCTCGAACGCTCGCTGCAGGTGCCGGTGCTGCTGGACTGCTGGGCGCCCTGGTGCGGGCCCTGCAAGTCGCTGGGCCCGGTGCTGGAGAAGCTGGCCGAAAGCTACGGCGGCGCCTTTGAGCTGGCCAAGATCAACACCGACGAAGCACCCAACCTGAGCTCGGCGCTGCGCGTCCGCAGCATCCCGCTGGTGGTGCTGTTCGTGGGTGGCAAACCGGTGGACCAGTTCACGGGCGCCTTGCCCGAAGGCCAGATCCGCGCCTTCCTGGACAAGCACCTGCAGCCGCCGGGCGACCCGATGGAGGAGATCCGCAAGGAAGCCGCCGAGGCCGCCGACCCCGCCGAGGCCGAGGCCCTGCTGACCGAGGCGCTGCAGATGGTGCCCGGCCACCCCGACGCCAGCGCCGATCTGGCCGACCGCTGGCTGGCGCGCGGTGCGGCGCTGGCAGAAGTGACGGCGCTGCTGGACGCGGTGCCCGCGGCCGACCGCGGCGACCGCGACGCGGGCTTGCGCAAGCGGCTGCAGATTCTGGCCAACCGGCCGGCGGGCGACCCGGCTGCGCTGGCAGCGCGCATCGCCGCCAACGGCAAGGACTTCGAGGCCCGCTTTGCGCTGGCCGCGATCCAGGTTTTTGAAGGCGACTTCAACGCCGCATTCGACAGCCTGCTGGAAGTGGTGATGCGCGACAAGGCCGAAGGCAAGCCCGACCGCGAAAAGGCGCGCAAGCAGCTGATCGACTGGTTCGATGCCTGCCCCGACGCCGACGCCGTCAGCCGCGGCCGCCGCTACCTCGGCATGTACCTGAACTGAGCGCAAGCCGGACGGCGTCGCCGTCGGCCTGCGTCGGCGTGTTCGAGCGAACCGGCTGCGCCGGGCGCTCAACACGCCGGTGGTGGGGCCTGACGGGCCCCCCTTGTTCAGAGCTGTCAATCCAGCTTGATGCCGCGCTGGTTGATGAGGGCTGACCAGCGCTCGGCTTCGCCTTTGACGTAGGCGGCAAATTCCTGCGGGCCGCGGGGCTGCACTTCGGAGCCGGCGGCGCTGAACCTGGCCTTCAGCTCGGCGCCGGACAGCACCTTGCGCAGTTCGGCGGCCAGGCGGTCCACCACGTCCCTGGGCATTCCGGCCGGGCCCACGATGCCTTGAAAGCCGACCGCCTCCATGCCCGCCAGACCCTGCTCGCGCACGGTGGGCACGTCGGGCAGGTTCGGGTCGCGACGGGAACCGGTGACGGCCAGTGCCTTCAGCCGGCCGCCCTTGATCTGCGGCAGCAGCACGGTGCCGGCGTCGATCAGCAAATGCGTCTGGCCGCCGATGAGATCGGTCACCGCCGGTGCGCTGCCCTTGTAGGGCACGTGCAGCAAGTCGATGCCGGCCACGCTGTTGAGCAGCTCGCCATTCAAATGCGTGCTGGCTCCGGGCCCGCCGCTGGCAAAGTTGGCCTTGCCGGGGTTGGCCTTGGCCCATTCGACAAACTGCTTCAGGTCCTTGGCCGGGTGGTCGGCGCGGGTGGCGGCGATGTAGGCGCTTTCAGCCACCTGGCCGACGTAGGTGAACTGCGTCACCGGGTCATAAGGGCGCTTGCTTTGCAGGTAGGGCGCGATGGCAAAGGGCCCCGTGTTGGCCACCAGCAGCGTGTAGCCGTCGGGTGAAGCGCGTGTCAGTTCCGTGGCGGCTATGACACCCCCGGCGCCGGCCCGGTACTCGATCACCAGCGGCTGGCCCAGCGCCGCTTCGAGACCGTTCTGGATCGTGCGCGCAGTGAAATCGATGCCCCCGCCTGGCGGGAAACCGACGATCAGCTTGATGGGTTTGCTCGGGTAGGCGCCCTGGGCCCGCAGCTGCAGCGGGCGGGCAGCGGCCAGTGCAGCCACAGTGAGCCATGTGCGACGGTGCATAAAGTGTCTCCGGTTGTTGTGGGCTTGATCGTAGGCCGAACAGTGGCAGCCGATGGACACCCGCAGCGGTGGCGACCCGTGCTTCGTGAGCCGAGCCGTCGGCACCCGGCGCCGGCCTCAACCGGCCACTGTTTGCGTGCCTCGCTGCCCGAACAATGCGGTGCCCACGCGCACCACCGTGCTGCCTTCTGCCACCGCCGCTTCCAGGTCGGCGCTAATGCCCATCGACAGGGTGTCCAACTGCAGCCCTGCCACGTTCAGTTCATCGAGCAGCGTGCGCAGCACGCGATGCGGCGCACGCTGGGCCGCCGCGCCCTCCGCGGCTTCAGGAATGCTCATCAGGCCGCGCAAGCGCACCCGCTCGGCCGGCAGCGCGGCCACGGCCTGCGCCAGCGCCAGCAACTCGGCCGGCGCCACGCCGCTCTTGCTGGCCTCGCCGCTGACGTTGACCTGCAGGCACAGCTGCAGCGGCGGCCAGCCTGCTGGTCGTTGCTCGGCCAGCCGCTGCGCGATCTTCAGCCGGTCCACGCTGTGCACCCAGTCGAAAGCCTCGGCCACCGGCCGCGTCTTGTTGCTCTGCAAAGGGCCGATCAGGTGCCACTGCAGCTGCGCGCGCAGGTCCGACAGCGCTGCGATCTTGTCCAGCGCCTCTTGCACATAGTTCTCGCCAAAGGCGGCCTGCCCGGCTGCGCAGGCCTCGCGCAGGCGCTGCGCAGGCTGGGTCTTGCTGACTGCCAGCAACTGCACACCGCCCGGCGCGCGGCCAGCGGCCGCAACAGCGTCGTCTATACGCCGCTTCACTTGTTGCAGCGCCTGTGCGATGGTCTCCATAATTGGACTAGCTTAACGCCGCACGCTGGCGCCACCGGCGGCCCTTAACCGTACCTCGCCCAGCCCGGTACCGCGCTTTGCGCAATGCATCGACAGGGATAACGAAACAACCGCATGGACATTACGCAGCTGCTGGCCTTTTCGGTCAAGAACAAGGCTTCCGACCTGCACCTCTCGGCCGGCCTGCCGCCGATGATCCGGGTGCATGGCGACGTGCGCCGCATCAACGTCGAAGCGCTGGAGCACAAACAGGTGCACGCCATGGTGTACGACATCATGAACGACGCCCAGCGCAAGCACTATGAAGACACGCTGGAATGCGACTTCAGCTTCGAGATCCAGGGCCTGGCGCGCTTTCGCGTCAATGCGTTCAACCAGAACCGCGGCGCCGGCGCTGTGTTTCGCACCATCCCGAGCAAGATCCTGTCGCTGGAACAGCTGGGCACGCCCAAGGTGTTTGCCGAACTGGCGCTGAAGCCGCGCGGGCTGGTGCTCGTCACCGGCCCCACCGGCAGCGGCAAGAGCACCACGCTGGCCGCCATGGTCAACCACCTGAACGAAAACGAATACGGCCATGTGCTGACGGTGGAAGACCCGATCGAGTTCGTGCACGAAAGCAAAAAGTGCCTGATCAATCAACGGGAAGTCGGCCCGCACACGCTGAGCTTCAACAACGCGTTGCGCAGCGCGCTGCGTGAAGACCCCGACGCCATCCTGGTGGGCGAGTTGCGCGACCTGGAGACCATCCGCCTGGCGCTGACCGCCTCTGAAACCGGTCACCTGGTGTTCGGCACGCTGCACACCAGCAGCGCGGCCAAGACGGTGGACCGCGTGGTCGACGTGTTTCCCGCGGCTGAAAAAGAGATGGTGCGCGCGATGCTGAGCGAGTCGCTGGTGGCCGTGATCTCGCAGACGCTGTGCAAGCTGAAGGACGGCACCGGCCGCGCCGCTGCGCACGAGATCATGCTGGGCACCAGCGCCATCAAGAACCTGATTCGCGAAAACAAGATCGCGCAGATGTACAGCAGCATCCAGACCGGGCAGAACCTGGGCATGCAGACGCTGGACCAGAACCTGACCGACCTCGTGCGCCGCAACATCATCAGTGCCGCCGAGGCGCGGTCCAAAGCCAAGATTCCAGATAACTTCCCGGGGTGAACAAGACCCCCCCGATGCGCCTGCGGCGCCTCCCCCCAGGGGGCAGCCCCAGCGGCCCGGCAAAGCCGGTTCCGCGGCACTTACTTGAAACCATGGCGGCAGTGCCACGCACAGCGATATTGCCCCACTAGAGAAGGCCGGATATGGAGCGCGACCAGGCATCGAAATTCGTCAACGACCTGCTGCGGCTGATGATCAGCCGCAGCGGCTCGGACCTGTTTCTCACCGCCGACTTTCCGCCCGCCATCAAGGTCGACGGCAAGATCACCAAGGTGAGCCCGCAGCCGCTGACCGGCGGCCACACGCTGACGCTGGCGCGCTCGGTGATGAACGACAAGCAGGCGGCTGAATTCGAGCGCACCAAGGAATGCAATTTCGCCATCAGCCCGCAGGGTGTGGGGCGCTTCCGCGTCAATGCGTTCGTGCAGCAGGGGCAGGTGGGCCTGGTGTTCCGCACCATCCCTGCCACGCTGCCCACCATCGACAGCCTGGGCTTGCCCAAGGTGCTGAAAGAGGTGGCCATGACCAAGCGCGGGCTGGTCATCTTCGTCGGCGCCACCGGCTCGGGCAAGAGCACGTCGCTGGCGGCCATCGTCGACCACCGCAATGAAAACTCCTACGGCCACATCATCACGGTGGAAGACCCGGTGGAGTTCGTGCACGCGCACAAGAACTGCATCGTCACGCAGCGTGAACTGGGCATCGATACCGACAGCTGGGAAGCCGCGCTGAAGAACACGCTGCGCCAGGCGCCCGACGTCATTCTGATGGGCGAGATCCGCGACCGCGAGACCATGGAGCATGCCGTGGCCTTTGCAGAAACCGGCCACTTGTGCCTGGCCACGCTGCACGCCAACAGCTCCAACCAGGCGCTGGACCGCATCATCAACTTCTTCCCCGAAGAGCGGCGCCAGCAGCTGCTGATGGACCTGTCGCTGAACCTGAAGGCCCTGGTCAGCCAGCGCCTGATGCCGCGTGAACAGGGCCGCGGCCGCGTGGCGGCGATAGAGGTGATGCTGAACACGCCGCTGGTCAGCGACATGATCTTCAAGGGCGAGGTGTCCGAGATCAAGGAGCTGATGAAACGCTCGCGCGAACTGGGCATGCAGACCTTCGACCAGGCGCTGTTCGACCTCTACGAGGGGCGTCACATCACCTATGAAGACGCGCTGCGCAACGCCGACAGCGTGATCGACCTGCGGCTGCAGATCAAGCTGAACAGCAACCGCTCGCGCAACACCGATCTGGCGGCAGGCACCGAGCACATGAAGATCGTCTGAAGCGCTGTGGTGCGCGCTGTGGTGCAGGCTGTAGACGGGCCGGCAGTCGCGGCCCCTTGCGCCCCTTGCGCTTCTTGCACTCCTTGCGCTTCTTGCCCTCCTGGCCCCCTTACCATCTGCGGCCATGAACACTCCCACCCGCACCTACGAAGCTGTCCCCTCACAACACGTGGCCTTTCTGGGCCTGGGCGTGATGGGCCACCCCATGGCCGGCCACCTGGCCCGCGCCGGCCACCGCGTGACGGTCTACAACCGCACCGCCGCCAAGGCCGAAGCCTGGGTTGCGGAACACGCCACGCCAGCCGCCCAGTCAGCCGCCACGCCGCGACAGGCCGCGGCCGGCGCCGACATCGTTTTTGCCTGCGTGGGCAACGACAGCGACCTGCTCGAAGTGACCACCGGCGCCCAGGGTGCCTTTGCCGGCATGAAGCCCGGCGCCGTGTTCGTGGACCACACCACCGCTTCGGCTGAGGGTGCGCGCAAGCTGCACGCGGTCGCCAGGGCCGCCGGCCTGCATTTCATCGATGCGCCGGTGTCGGGCGGCCAGGCCGGCGCCGTCAACGGCGCGCTCACCGTCATGTGCGGCGGCGACACCGAGCCCTTTGAACGCATCAAACCAGTGGCGATGGCTTTTGCCAAGGCCGTCACGCGCGTGGGCGACAGCGGCGCCGGACAGTTGGCCAAGATGGTGAACCAGGTGTGCATCGCCGGCCTGGTGCAGGGGCTGTCCGAAGCGCTGGCCTTCGGTCAGCGAGCCGGGCTGGACATGACGCTGGTGCTGGACGTCATAGGCAAGGGTGCCGCGCAAAGCTGGCAGATGGAAAACCGCGGCAAGACCATGCTGCAAGGCAAGTTCGACTACGGCTTTGCAGTGGACTGGATGCGCAAGGACCTGGGCCTGGTGCTGGAAGAAGCCCGCCGCAACGGTGCACAGCTGCCCGTCACCGCGCTGGTGGACCAGTTCTACGCCGAGCTGCAGGCGCAGGGCGGACAGCGCTGGGATACGTCGAGCTTGATTGCGCGGCTGCGCGTTTGAGCGCCCGTGACGAGATGAACGGGCCCTGAGCCGCTGGAGCCTGAGTTCGGGATTCGCAAGCCTCAGGCCTGAGCGGTAGCGGTCGCCCCTTGCCCTCGGCACGTCGCCCAGGCACGAGCGGGCACGAGCGGGCACGAGCGGGCACCACCCGCCGCGGACTACTTCGGCGCGCTGGCCGCCCGAGCAGCCGCTGCAGCGGCCGAAGAAGCCCCAGCCCCCGCGCGGCCCATGCCGGCGAGTTCGCCTTCAGTGAGGATCTCGAAGACCTTGACGACTTTTTCGACGCCGGGCACTGAACGGGCCACCTCCACACCCCGGTCGGCTTCACGCTCGGTGACGCGGCCCATCAGGTA
>JBBQMM010000108.1:0-10935 GCA_038328935.1 Burkholderiales bacterium | reverse complement strand
GCCGGTGTAAGGGTGGCGATCATCGGTTGGCGGTGCGTCGGTGCCACGCAGCCGCTGCGCCCAGCACCATGCCGGGCGGGCAGCCGCAGGGCCCGCCTGCCGAGTGTGTTGGAGCCCGGACCGTGCCAAGCGCCGGAAAAGGCAGGGTGCAGCCGCCCTTACGTGGAAACCACAGCCGGGCGGCCAGACCCTGTCCCTAGAATGACCAGGGGCGTTTTCTGACGCCCCAGCCCGTTTGGGCGCCGGCAGCACGTGGAGGAGCAGCGTTTGAAGATCAAGAGCGAAAAGGACTTCTGGTCCGGCCTGATGTTTATCGTCATCGGCGCGGCCTTTGCGTGGGGTGCCACCAATTACAGCTTCGGCAGCTCAGCGCGGCCGGGGCCGGCCTATTTTCCGTTCGGGCTGGGTATCTTGATGTCCCTGCTGGGGGCGATGATCCTGTTCAAGGCGCTGACCTTCGAGGTCCAGGGCGGCGACAAGATCGGCCCCTGGGCCTGGAAGCCGCTGATCATGATCACCGGCACGGTGGCCATCTTCGGCTGGATGCTGCCGCACATGGGCATGGTTGTCGCACTGCCCATCCTGGTGGTGGTGGCGGCGCTGGCTGGCGATGAGTTTCACTGGGGCGAGGTGCTTGCCAACGCGGTGCTGCTGACCATCTTCAGCTGGCTGATTTTCGTTCTGGGACTGAGCTTGACGATTCCGCTCTGGCCTTCATTCCTGGCCAATTGAGGGCACCATCATGGACCTGATCAACAACTTGATGCTGGGCTTCGGCGTCGCCTTCACTTTGCAGAACCTGGCTTACGCCTTCGGTGGCGCGTTGCTGGGCACCTTGATCGGCGTGTTGCCCGGCCTGGGCCCGGTAGCCACCATTGCCATGCTGCTGCCCAGCATCTACGCGCTGGACGCCACGCCCGCACTCATCATGCTGGCCGGCATCTACTACGGCGCGCAGTACGGCGGCAGCACGACGGCCATTTTGATCAACGTGCCGGGTGAAAGCAGCTCGGTGGTGACCGCAATCGACGGCTACGCCATGGCCCGCAAAGGCCGCGCTGGCGCCGCGCTGGCCGCTGCCGGGCTGGGTTCCTTTTTTGCGGGTTGCGTGGGTACGATCGTCATCGCCGCGTTCGCGCCGCCGCTCACCGAGCTGGCCTTCAAGTTCGGCCCCGCCGAGTACTTCAGCCTCATGGTGCTGGGCTTGATCGGCGCGGTGGTGCTGGCTTCAGGCTCGCTGGTCAAGGCCATTGCGATGATCCTGCTCGGGCTGCTGCTGGGCCAGATCAATACCGACGTCATCTCGGGTGTGCCGCGCTACAGCTTCGACATTCCTGAACTGACTGACGGCATCGGCTTCGTGGCCATTGCGATGGGTGTATTCGGCTTCGGTGAAATCATCGCCAACCTGGGCCAGCCGGCCGAGAAGCGCGAGGTGTTCACAAAAGACGTGAAGGGACTGTGGCCGACGGCGGCCGACTTCAAGCACGGCTTTCCCGCTGTGCTGCGTGGCACGGCACTGGGTTCCATCCTGGGTGTGCTGCCTGGTGGTGGAGCGCTGTTGTCTTCGTTTGCGGCCTACACGCTGGAAAAAAAGATGCCGATGAAGCCTGGCGAGGTGCCCTTTGGCCAAGGCAACATCCGCGGCGTGGCCGGCCCTGAAAGCGCCAACAACGCCGGCGCGCAAACCAGCTTCATCCCGATGCTGACGCTGGGTATTCCGCCCAATGCCGTGATGGCGCTGATGGTGGGCGCGATGACCATCAAGGGCATTCAGCCCGGCCCGCAGGTGATGACCAGCAACCCGGAGCTGTTCTGGGGCCTCATCGCCAGCATGTGGGTGGGCAATGCGATGCTGGTCATCCTGAACCTGCCGCTGATCGGCATCTGGATCAAGCTGCTGACGGTGCCCTACCGCTTCCTGTTTCCGGCCATCATGGTGTTCTGCTCGATCGGCCTGTACACGCTGAACAACAATGCCTTCGATGTTTACATGGGCGCTGGTTTTGCGGTTGTGGGCTATGCCTTCTACAAGTTGGGCTGCGAGCCGGCACCGCTGCTATTGGGCTTCATCCTGGGGCCGATGATGGAAGAGAACCTGCGGCGGGCACTGCTGCTCAGCCGCGGCGACTGGTTCACCTTCGTGTCGCGCCCGCTGTCGGGGGCACTGCTGTTGGCGGCGCTGCTCATGGTGGTGGTGGTGATGCTGCCTTCGATCAAGAAGAAACGCGAAGTCGCCTTCAAGGACGCTGACTGAACCCGCACACGGGCCTGCGCAGGAGCTGACAGGTCCCCTGCGCCGGCACCCGCGGCGGCTTTCCTTTCGTAGACGGCCCTGGCGCATACTCGCCAGGGCTTTCTTCTTTCAGCAGCAGCCCCACACCCCCCGCCCATGCCCCTGCCCGCCGCTTTGGCTCCGCTTCAGCGGCCGGTTTATCGCGGTCTGTGGCTGGCCTGGCTGGCCGCCAACCTGACGATGTGGATGAACGACGTGGCGGCCGCCTGGCTGATGACGTCGCTGACCACCAGCCCGGTGATGGTGGCGCTGGTGCAGACGGCCAGCACCTTGCCGGTGTTCCTGCTCGGCCTGCCCAGTGGCGCGCTGGCCGATATCCTGGACCGGCGCCGCTACTTCGCCGCTACGCAGCTGTGGGTGGCATTGAACGCGCTGGTGCTGGCCGGCCTGTCGCTCGCCGGCCTGCTCACGGCACCCCTGTTGCTGGCCTTGACCTTCAGCAACGGTGTCGGCCTGGCGCTGCGCTGGCCTGTGTTTTCGGCCATCGTGCCGCAGGTCGTCAGCAAGAGCGAACTGCCGGCAGCGCTGGCGCTGAACGGCATCTCGATGAACCTGTCGCGCGTCGTGGGCCCGGTGCTGGCCGGCGCGCTGCTGGCCGCCATCAGCCCGGCAGCGGTGTTCGTGCTGAATGCAGTGCTGGCGCTGGGCGCTTTTGCACTCATCCTGCGCTGGAAGAGCGAGCCCCGCACCAGTGCCTTGCCGGGTGAGCGCTTCGTGGGCGCCATGCGCGTGGGCCTGAACTACACCATGCAGTCGCCGCGGCTGCAGGTGGTGATGCTGCGCATCTTTCTGTTCTTTCTGCAGACCACCGGTTTGATGTCGCTGTTGCCGCTGGTGGCAAAGGGACTGCATGGCGGTGGTGCGGCCACCTTCACGGTGATGCTGAGTTGCGTGGGCGTGGGGGCCATCGTGGCGGCGATGTATTTTCCGTGGCTGAGGTCGCGTTTCGACCGCGACCAGTTCGTGGTCGTCGGCACGCTGATGCATGCGGTGCTGACCAGCCTGATCGTGCTGGTGCCCGAGCTGTGGCTGGCCTTGCCGGCCATGGTGGTGATGGGCATGGCCTGGATCTCGGTGGCCAATTCGCTGGCCGTCTCGGCGCAGGTGGCGCTGCCGGACTGGGTGCGGGCGCGCGGTATGTCGATCTACCAGATGTCGTTGATGGGTGGTGCTGCCGCAGGCTCGTTGCTGTGGGGGCAGGTGGCGTCGCTAACCGATGTGCGCACGGCCGTGCTGGCAGCGGCCGCCACCGGTCTGCTGTTGCTGCTGGCCACGCGCCGGCTCAGTGTGGGAGGCGGTGCCGACATCGACTTCACACCCGCTTCGATTGGCGGGCTGGCGGCTGAGCCCGCGCAGGCGGTCAACCCGGATGCGGGGCCGGTGATGGTGACGATCGAGTACCAGATCGACCCTGCCAACGCCGCCGGCTTCGCCGCAGTGATGCAGCGCACCCGCAGCGCGCGCCTGCGCCAGGGTGCACTCAGCTGGGGCCTGTTTCGAGACGTGGCCGTGCCTGGCCGTTACGTCGAATACTTTGTTGACGAAAACTGGCTCGAACACCAGCGCCGGCTGGAGCGCTTCAGCGCTTTCGACGCGGACTTGCGCGGCCAGCGCATGGCCTTTCACACAGGCGCGGCGCCGCCGGTGCTGCGCCGCTACGTGGCGGATTAGGCGGCTGATCAGGCGGCCGAATAATCGACCGAATAGTCGGCCGAATGATCGGCCGAACCCACTGGATCGCCGCCTCGCACCCTGCATGCAGGCAGCGCCTGCAGTCGGCACAATCCAGCACGCTCTCTATCCCGCAACAGTTTCGAACCACCCCACGACGACCGCTCATGACCAGCACCCACTCATTCAACTGGAGCGCCGGCTACGCCAGCCAGCGCAGCCCCGTGTTCGCGCGCAATGTCGTCAGCACCTCGCATCCGCTGGCCGCACAGGCAGGCCTGCGCATGCTGCAGATGGGCGGCAATGCCGTCGACGCGGCCATCGCCACCGCGGCCGTGATGACCATCGTCGAGCCCTGCAGCAACGGCCTGGGCTCAGATGCCTTCTGCATCCTGTGGGATGGGCAGCAATTGCACGGCCTGAATGCCAGCGGTTGTGCACCGCAGGCGTGGACACCGCAGTACTTCCGCAACAAGTACGGCGCCGATGCGCCAACGCCGCCCAAGCGCGGCTGGGACAGTGTCACCGTGCCCGGCGCCGTGGCCGGCTGGACGGCGCTGCACAGCCGCTTCGGCAAGTTGCCCTTTGCCGAGCTGATGGCGCCGGCCATCGACACCGCAGAGCGTGGCTACGCGGTGCCGGTCATCATTCAGCAGAAGTGGGCCAATGCGGCCAGCCTGCCCGAGATCACTTCACAGCCCGGGTTCGGGCAGGCCTTCCTGCCCGACGGCCGAGCGCCGCACGTGGGTGAGCGTTTTGCTTTCGCCGACGCCGCACGCACGCTGAAACTGATTGCTCAGAGCAAGGGCGAAGCCTTTTACCGCGGCGAGGTGGCCGCCGCCCTCGAAGCCCACTCCAGCGCGCACGGTGGCGCCATGACGGCCGCCGACATGGCCGCCTACCAGCCAGAGTGGGTGACACCGATCTCGCGCGACTACAGGGGCTACACGTTGCACGAGATTCCGCCCAACGGCCAGGGCATCGCGGCGCTGATTGCGCTGGGCATCCTGGAGCAGTTCGACATCGGCGCGCTGCCGGTGGACGGCGTGGCCAGCCAGCACCTGCAGATCGAAGCCATGAAGCTGGCCTTTGCCGACGTGTATGCGCATGTGGCCGAGCCCCGCAGCATGCGGCTGACGACGGCGCAGATGCTGGACGACAACTATCTGGCTGCGCGTGCGCGGCTGATCGATCCCAAACGCGCGCAAGACTTCGGCTCTGGCCACCCACCCAAGGGCGGCACCATCTATCTCAGCGCAGCGGACGCCAGCGGCATGATGGTGAGTTTCATCCAGAGCAACTACATGGGCTTCGGCTCCGGTGTGGTGGTGCCCGGCTATGGCCTCAGCCTGCAGAACCGCGGCCACGGCTTCAACCTGCGCGAAGGCAGCGACAACCTGGTCGGCCCGGGCAAGCGGCCTTTCCACACCATCATCCCGGCGTTCCTCAGCAAGGACGGCGAGCCGCAGATGAGCTTCGGCGTGATGGGTGGCGACATGCAGCCGCAGGGCCACCTGCAGACGCTGGTGCGCATGCTCGACTACCGCCAGCATCCGCAGGCCGCCTGCGACGCACCGCGCTGGCGCTACAACGCCGGCATCGTGAACAGCGAAGACGGTTTCGACCCCGCTGCCGCGCAAGGCTTGCGCGACCTGGGCCATGCGGTGCAGCCCTTTGCCGACAGCTATCAGGACTACGGCGCCGGCCAGTTCATCTGGCGCCTGGACGAGGGCCTGGGGGACGTGGCCGTCACCGGTTACGCCGCCGCCAGCGACCCGCGGCGCGATGGGCAGGCAGCCGGGTTTTGATCATCAACGCCGCGGCCACGCCGCCCAGCCTGGGGGTCGGGCTGGCACTGGCGCTGGCCGGCGCGGTGGCGTTTTCGGGCAAGGCCATCATCATCAAGCTGGCTTACCGCCATGGCGTCGACGCCGTGACGCTGCTGATGTACCGCATGCTGTTTGCGCTGCCCTTTTTCCTGGCCCTGGCCTGGTGGGCAGGCAGGGGGAAGGCGGCGCTGACGGCGCGCGACCTGCGCGCGGTGTTGCTGCTGGGTTTCAGCGGCTACTACCTGGCGAGCTTTCTCGACTTCTTGGGCTTGCAATACATCAGCGCCGGGCTCGAGCGTCTGATCCTGTACCTGAACCCGACGCTGGTGTTGTTGCTGGGCGTGCTGTTTTTCAGCCAGCGTGTCAAGCCACTGCAATTGGTGGCGCTGGGCGTCAGCTACGCCGGTGTGCTGCTGGTTTTTGGCCAGGAGGTGCGGGCCGAAGGTGCACACGTGGCACTCGGCGCGGCGCTGGTGCTGGGCAGTGCGCTGAGCTACGCCATCTACCTGCTGCTGAGTGCGGCCGAGGTGCAGAAGCTGGGCGCCTTGCGCCTCACCGGTTGGGCCACCTCGGTGGCCTGCGTCTTGTGCATCCTGCAGTTCGTGCTGCTGCGCCCGCTGTCTGCAGCCGTGGTGGCGCCCGAGGTCATTTCACTCTCGCTGCTCAACGCCACACTGTGCACCTTCGCGCCCGTGTTGCTGGTGATGATGGCGCTGGAACGTATCGGTGCCACACTGACCGCGCAGGCGAGCATGGTGGGGCCGTTGTCCACACTGCTGCTGGGCGTGCTGTTCCTCGGCGAACGCCTCAACGGCGGGGTGCTGGCCGGTACCGCGCTGGTGTTGCTGGGCGTGGCGCTGCTGGCGCGCTGGCGGTGAATCGAGCACCCCAAAGACGTGCCGGCTGCGTTGCTTCCTTCCCTTCAATGAATCACTAAAAACGGAGCCTGACCATGGACTTGGGTATCAACGGCAAGTGGGCGCTGGTCTGCGCCGCCAGCAAGGGCCTGGGCAGGGGCTGCGCGCAAGCCCTGGTGGCCGAGGGCGTCAACGTCGTCATCACGGCGCGTGGCGCCGAGGCCTTGCAGGCCACCGCTGCCGAGCTGCGGGCCAGCAACCCGGCGGTGCAGGTGTTGACGGTGGTCGGCGACATCACCACCGCAGAAGGCCGCGCCGCGGCGCTGGCGGCCTGCCCGCAGGTGGACATCCTGATCAACAACGCCGGCGGGCCGCCGCCCGGCGACTTCCGCAACTGGGACCGCAGCCATTGGCTGGCCGCGCTGGACGCCAACATGTTGACGCCCATCGAGCTCATCAAGGCGGTGGTGGACGGCATGGCCCAGCGCGGATTTGGCCGCATCGTGAACATCACGTCGGCGGCGGTGAAGGCGCCGATCAACATCCTGGGTTTGAGCAACGGTGCCCGTTCCGGTCTCACCGGGTTTGTCGCCGGCGTGGCGCGCCAGCCGCAGCTGGCCGGGCGCAACGTGACCATCAATGCGCTGCTGCCCGGCCCCTTCGATACCGACCGTTTGCGCGGCACGATGGCGGGTGCGGCGGCGAAGGCAGGCAAGAGCCTGGACGAGGTGATGGACGCCCGGCGCCGCCTGAACCCCACGGGTCGTTTCGGCAACGCCGAGGAATTCGGCGCCACCTGTGCCTTCCTGTGCAGCCAGCATGCCGGCTACATCACCGGGCAGAACCTGCTGCTGGACGGTGGTGGCTTTCCCGGCACCTTTTGAACCCGTTGGAGCGCGAACCGTCGCCCACAAACCGACCTCTCGGAACACCCTGGAACACGCAAGACATCCACCACGATGACCACCGATTCCGCCCGCCAGACCGAAGCCAGGCTCGATGCACTCGAGGTCAAGACGACATTCACCGAAGACGCGCTGGACCAGTTGAACGATGTGGTGGTGCGCCAGCAGCGGCAGATCGACCTGCTGCTGCACGAGGTGGCGCTGCTCAGGCAGCAGGTGTCGGTGGCCGACCCGGTGGGCTTCTCCAGCAGCCTGCGTGACGAGTTGCCGCCTCACTACTGAGACCGGACCGGCGAGGTCGGCGTGCAGCGCCACCGCCACCTCGCGCACGCTCAGGCGTGGGGCGCGCCCGCAAGCATGAAACACTGCCTTTCATGAAGGAAACATTCGACGTCGTGATCGCAGGCGGCGCCATCGTCGGCAGCGCCGTGGCCTACTTCCTGGCGCAGTGCCCAGATTTCAAGGGCCGTGTGCTGGTGGTCGAGCGTGACATGAGCTTTCGCAACTGCGCCACCACGCGCTCGCTGGCATCGATACGGCACCAGTTCTCGACCCCGGAAAACGTGCAGCTGTCGATGTTCGGCACCTCGTTCCTGCGCGAAGCAGCGCAACGCCTGGCGGTGGACGGTGAGGGCCCCGACGTGGCCTTCAACGAGGCCGGCTACCTGTTCCTGGCCTCTGCGCAGGGGCAAGCTGCGCTCGGCCGCAACCACCAGGTGCAGCGCGCGCAGGGGGCGCAGGTGCAACTGCTCGACCCGGCACAGCTGCAAGCGCGCTTCCCGTGGCTCAACCTAGACGATCTGGCCGCAGGCTCGCTGGGCCTGTCAGGCGAAGGCTGGCTGGATGCCCATGCGCTGATGCACGGGCTGCGTCGCAAGGCCGTGGCGCTGGGTGCGCAAGTTCGTCGTGCCGAGGTGGTGGATGTCGTGGTGTGCAGCGGTCGCGTGCAGGCCGTGGTGTTGTCCGATGGACGCCAGGTGAACTGCGGCTGGCTGGTGAATGCCGCCGGCACGGGCGCCACGGCGCTGGCGGCCAAGGCAGGGCTGGCGCTGCCGGTGCAGGCGCGCAAACGCTGCGTCTTTCACTTTACGAGCCCGGCGCAGTTGCCGCACTGCCCGTTGGTCATCGACCCTACGGGCCTGTACTTCCGACCCGAGGGCGAAGGCTTTCTGTGTGGCATGGCGCCGGCTGAACACGAAGATCCCGAGAGCGACGACTTCGAGGTGCCGCTGGGCTGGTTCGAAGACCGGCTTTGGCCGGCGCTGGCACACCGCGTGCCGGGCTTCGAGGCGGCGCGGCTGCGCAGCGCCTGGGCTGGCCACTACGACGTCAACCTGCTCGACCACAACGTCATCCTCGGTCCTCATCCGGCGCTGCCCAACCTGCTGTTTGCAAACGGCTTCAGCGGCCACGGCGTGCAGCAGGCACCCGCCGTCGGCCGCGCGCTGGCTGAATGGGTGGTGTGGGGTGGCTACCGAACGCTGGACTTGACGGCGCTGGGCTGGCGGCGGGTGCTGTCCAACCAGCCGCTGCGCGAACTGAACGTGGTGTGAACCGGGTCCGGCATTCGAGCGGCGCCGCCGCCGGCAGCGCTCAGGTTCTGGTTCTGGTCCCGGTTCTGGTCCTGTTCTTCGTCCTGCTCCTGCCCGGCGCCGACTGTTGAAAAGGCTGAGCAACCGGCACCACTTCAGGCGATTGCGTGGCTGCACTTCAGCCACACTCCTGCTCACTGAAGGCGAGAACCGACCGCATGAATGGGCGGAGTTCCGGAACCCGTGCCCGTCGCCCGAAGTCTCACTGCAGCCGTCGCAACTCAGCCACCACGGCTCAGCCATCACGGCTCAGCCATCACCGCTCAGCCGTACCACCGCAGCCGTCAGACCGCAGCCGCCGCCTCAATCGAGCGCGGCACCTCAGCTGCGGCCGTTGCCGCTTCGTTTCCCGGCGTGCCTTCGTGGTGCACCAGCGAAAGCAGCGCCGCGTCCAGCGTCGCCGCATCGGCAACGCTCCGCAGCTGCTCGTACGCGTTCTGTGCCTGCGGGTACTGCCGGCGCAGCATGTTCAGCCACTGCTTGATGCGCCCGCCGCGGTGCCGCGGCTCCACACGCGGTGCAATCAGCTGCGCATACAGATGCAGACTGGCCAGCACCGCTGACCAAGGCGGTGTCGCCTGCCCGCGCAGGGCCAGCGCCAAGCCCGGGTTGCTGACCAGGCCGCGACCCAGCATCAAGGCATCGCAGCCCGACTCTGCCATGCAGGCCTGCGCGTCCTGCACCGTCCAGACCTCGCCATTGGCCACCACGGGCAGCGACACGCTGCGGCGTATCTCGTCGATCAGGTGCCAGTGCGCCGGCGGTCGGTAGCCCTGCAACTTGGTGCGTGCATGCACCACCAGTTCGCTGGCGCCGGCGCTGGCGATGGCTTGCGCGCAGTCGAGCATGCGGTGCGTGTCGAGGTGCCCCAGGCGCATCTTCGCCGACACCGGTATCGCCGCCGGCACCGCCAGCCGCACGGCCCGCACGATGCGGTGCACCAGCTCGGGCTCGTCCAGCAACACGGCGCCGCCCCGGTGACGGTTCACCGTCTTGGCCGGGCAGCCGAAGTTCAGATCGATGCCGTCTGGCTGCAATCCGGCCAGCACAGCGGCGTTGTCGGCCAGACAACCCGGGTCGGAGCCCAGCAGCTGCGCGCGCACCGGCACGCCGGCCGGTGTGCGGCTGCCGTGGCGCAACTCGGGCATCAGGCGAAAGAAAACGCGCGCTGGCAGCAGTTGGTCGGTGACGCGTATGAATTCCGACACGCAGCGGTCGATGCCGCCAAAACGCGTCAGCACGTCGCGCAGGCTGTGGTCCAGCACACCTTCCATGGGCGCCAGCATCAACAGGCGCGGGTGCAACAGGCGCGGGTTTGACAGGCGGGGATGTAACAAGCGGGGGTGTAACAAGCGGGGCTGTGACGGGCAAGTTTGCGGCAGGGCGCTCAACCTGCTGAGTGCTGGCCAGGCCGGAGTTGTGGCGCGCCGATTGTGGCCTCAGACACCGTGCAAACCCCGATGCCAGGCCCGTAGGGTGCCGCCTTGCAGATTGCTGCGCTTTTCTGCAGAATTCGTCGACTACACGGTCGACGAATCATTTCAATCATGACTGAGACAACGCAAGCGCAACCGCAACCGCAGCCTCTGGTGCAGATTAGGCGCGAATCCGGGGCCGCCGACTCCACCCGCAGCGTGCTGACGCTGACGCTGAACCGCCCCGCGGCGCTGAACAGCTTCACCGCCGCAATGCATGGCGAGTTGCTGGCTGCCTTGAACGCGGCGGCCAACGACAAGGCCGTGCGCGCAGTGATCGTCACCGGCGCGGGGCGCGGCTTCTGTGCCG
>JBBQMM010000107.1:0-10947 GCA_038328935.1 Burkholderiales bacterium | reverse complement strand
GGCCTCCGAGACCGCGATGATGACCAAGGAGCGCTTCATCAAGCGCTATGGCGTGCCGACCTACACCGTGGGCCTCGGCGGCTCGGGCGGCGCCATTGCGCAGTACCACCTGGCGCAGAACTACCCCGGCGTGCTGGACGCGTTGCTGCCGGTGCAAAGCTATCCCGACATGGTGACGCAGACCATCCACGTCGGCGACTGCGAACTGCTCGAGCACTACATGGATGCCACCGACCGCAGCAATGCGAAGTGGCGCGTCACCAAGAACCGCAGTTGGCTGGTGGGCATGAACGCCGAGGAGAACACGCCAGGCGGCCCGAATGCAAAGGTCAATGACCCACTGGCTGCAGCGAAGACGCAGCTCGGCTACGCCACCGCCGTCGGCAGTACCGAGTGCATACCCGCCTGGCGCGGCCTGACGCCGCTGGCCATGAACCCGCTGTACGGACAGGCGGCCAACCAGCAGCACTACGAGCCGCCGTCGGCCATCGCCGCGGTGCGCTGGACGCACTGGGACGATCTGCGCAACGTCTACGGTGTCGACAGCACCGGCGCCGGCCGCAGCGCCTGGGACAACGTCGGCGTGATGTACGGCTTGTCGGCACTGAAGGCCAGCCGCATTTCAGGCAGTGAGTTCCTGAACCTGAACTGGCACGTCGGCGGCTGGAAGCAGCCCAGCGAGATGGTGCAGGAAGGCTTCCCGTTCCTCGGCGCCGTGAGCCCCGCGACCTTCGACCCCTGGAGCCGGCGCAACATGAACCTGGCGCCTGCCGCCGATCATCCTGCACCACGCACCCAGGGCAGCCTGGACGCGATGCGTGCTGCCTACACCTCGGGTCATGTCTTCAACGGCCAGGTCGGCGTGCCGGCGATCGACCACCGCCAGTACATGGAGCGCGAGCTCGACATGCACAACTCGCACCAGTCATTTGCCGTGCGCAAGCGCGTCGTGCAGCGCATGGGCAACAGCGACAACCTCGTGATCTGGTTCACCGACACCACGCCCGGCGTGACCAAGTTCAGCCAGTCGCTCGAAGCGCTGGACGTGATGGACCAGTGGATGACCAACATCCGCGCCAACCCGGGCCGCAGCATCGCGCAGAACAAGCCCGCACGGGCGGTGGACAGTTGCTTCGACCTGCAGGGCAAGGCCTTGCACTCGGGTGCTGGCGTCTGGGCCGGCGTCCTCGACACACAGGCCGCCGGCGCCTGCACCCAAGCGTTCCCGCTCTACAGCACCTCACGCGTCGTCGCCGGGGCTCCGCTGGAAGGCGCAATCTACGCCTGCGCGCTGAAGACCGTGGATGCTGCCATCACCGATGGCACCTTCGGCCCCTGGGTGCCTGCGGCCGACGAGACGACGCGACTGAAGGCGATCTTCCCGGCTGGCGTGTGCGACTACAGCAAGCCTGACCGCGCACGACCACTGTAGCCGCGGCGCGCGCGCGCCGGGCCGGAGCACATGCCGGCCCCGGGCGCGGCGCCGGACGGCAACAGGGCGGCGACCTGCGCGGTGATCAGCGCGGAGATCGGTGCGGAGATCAGCGCGGAGATCGGTCCGGAAATCGGTGCCATCAGCGCGGCCCGGTGTTTCAGAGGTCTTCTCTGCAGCCGATCCGGCGCTGGCGCAGCCGATCACAGCCTTGACGCAGCCGGTCGGGCGTCGCTTTGACCGCCCCATCGGGTGCGGCACAGTGCGACGAACCCACACCCGGAGCTACCTCTCATGCTTTCCCCTTTGCGTTACTGGCTGCTCGCAAGGCCTGCCCTTTTCGCCGCCGTTTTCATCACTCTTTGCGCCACCCTTGCCGCCCTTGCCCTGCCTGCGGCCGCAGCCGAGGAACCCAGGTCCAGCCGCCTGGTGGACCGCGCCTGGTTGCAGCAGCACCGCAGCGACGTGCTGCTGCTGGACGCGTCGATGACGCCGCAGCACCGCCAGGGTCACATCGCTGGTGCGGTGAGCGTTGACTTCTACCGCTACGGCCCCGATGAGCCGACGCCTGCAGCGATGGCGCAGCGCATGCAGTCCTGGGGCATCAGCCCGGGGCGCAAAGTGGTGATCTACGACCAAGGCGGCGAGTGGATGGCGGCGCGCTTGTTCCACGATCTCTTTGTCCATGGTGTGCCAGCGCAAGATTTGCATTTGCTGGACGGTGGCCTGGCGCGCTGGAAAGCAAGCGGCGGCGTCGTGACCTCGGAAGCCTCTCCCGCGCCGGCGCGGGGCAGTTGGCAAGGCAGCATCCTGCGCAGCGAAGAGCGGGTGCGCCTGCCCGAGTTCCTGCAAGCCAGTGGCGACCCCGAGCGGCACGTGCTGCTCGACGCACTCGAGCCCAGTTACCACTACGGGCAGCAAAAGTTCTTCGACCGCGCCGGCCATGTGCCCGGCGCCGTGCTGTTGCCCAGCGAAGACTTCTTCAACGCCGACAAGACCTTCAAGTCTGCCGACGAGATCCGCCGCCTGCTGCGTTACCACGGCGTGCGCGCCGGGCAGACGGTGCACAGCCACTGTGGTGGTGGCGGCGCTGCGGCCACGCCCTGGTTTGCGCTGCGCTTCATCGCCGGGCATGCCAGCGCCAAGCTGTACCTGGGTTCACAACGCGAATGGTTGCGTGACGACCGCGGTTTGCCGTTCTGGACCTACAGCGCGCCGCAGATGCTGCGTGACACGACCTGGCTGGCCGGCTGGAACGCGCCCATGATGCGGGCCATGGGCGCGGCCAGGATCAACCTCGTCGACGTGCGCCCCGCCCAGGCCTATGCCCAAGGCCACCTGCCATTTGCGCTGAACCTGCCCGCCGCCAGCCTGGGCGCGCAGTTGCGCCAGACCGCCGCTTTGGCTGCGGCGCTGGGGCCGGCTGGTGTGCAGCCGGAGCATGAGGTGGTGCTGGTGTCGGACGGCGGCATCAGCAAAGACGCCGCGTTGGCCTTCGTGGCTTTCCAGCAGCTGGGGCACGACAAGGTCTCGCTGCTGGTGGATTCGGTGGACGATTGGGCCTACCGTGGTCAGGAGACCACGCGCCAGCCCACGCGCGTGGGCATGCCCACGGCGCCGGGTGAGATGACGGTGCCGCCAGCGGTGTACCCGCGGCGCAGCGTGCCGTCCAAACTGGCGACGGCGTCCGACCGGCCCAGCGGTGAGTTCCCGCGCGTGTGGGTCGACGTCGGCGCTGCTCTGGCCACTTCGACGGGCCCATGGGCGACCAACGGACGGGCGCTGCGCGTGCCCTACACCGAGCTGCTGGGCGAGCGCAACATGCCCAAACCCGCGCCCGAGCTGTGGAAGATCATCGACAAGGCCGGCGTGCCGCGCCATGCCGAAGTGGTGCTGGTGGCCGACGATGCCAGCGAAGCCGCGGTGGCCTACGTGGTCTTCAAACTAATGGGCTGGCCCGACCTGAAAGTGGCGCTGCGCTGAGGGGCGCAGGACAGGCGCCGTCAAGGGTTGGGGCACGCCGCCGGGATCTCCCACCGCAGGGGTCACACACCGAAGGGGTCACACACACCGAAGGGGTCACACACACCGACGGGGTCAGGTCTTAACTTTAAAGTCATCCCTCTCACACACGCGTTGGGGTCAGGTCTTAAGTTAAAAGTCGTCCCCGGCCTGGCCTTCCACTCTCTCGCTGTCGGGGTCACGCTGTTGGGGTCAGGTCTTAATTGTAAAGTCGTCCCCGGCCTGGCCTTCCACTTCTCTTGCCCCTGCAAATACACCGACGCACAATCTTCCGATGCAACGTCGTCGCTGGATCGCCAGTGCTGCCCTGTGGGTCAGCGCGCCTCGGGCCCGGGCCTCGGCCCTTTGGCAGGCGGCGTTGGCGCGCGCCAGGGCCATGCGCGATGCAGCGGTGCGCAACGGCGACCAGGCTTACGGCGCCGTGGTGGCCGACGCGCAAGGCCGCATCGTGGCCGAAGCGCCGAGCCGGGTCGTCGCCTTGGGCGACCCCGATGCCCATGCCGAACGCCAGGCGCTGCTGGCGGCGCAGCGCGCGCTGCAGCGCGAAGACCTGGGCGGGCTGGTGCTGGTGGGCAGCTCACGCGCCTGCGCGCTGTGTGAACGCGCGGCGGCGCGTGCCGGTGTGTCGCGTCTGGTCTGGCCCGACGGCGAGGCCGAGCCGGCATTGATCGACGCGGCCGAGCGCGGCGATGCACCAGCGCTGACGCGCGCGCTCGACGACGGCGCGCGCATCGACACGCGCGACCTGCGCGGCCGCACGCCGCTGCTGGTGGCCGTGCAGCGCGCTCACGACGCCGTGGCGCAGCTGCTCATCCGCCGCGGCGCCGATATCAATGTGCAGGACGAGATCAGCGACAGCCCATTCCTGTTGGCTGGCGCGCGCGGCCGCACGGCGATGCTGGCCGAGATGCTGGGCCCGCCCACCGGCAGCGCCACGCGGCCCGACTACCGGCGGCTGAACCGCTACGGCGGCACGGCCCTGATCCCCGCCTGCCACTACGGCCATGTCGACACGGTGCGGCTGCTGCTGCAATCCAGCCGCACCGACATCGACCACGTCAACCGCCTGGGCTGGACGGCCCTGCTCGAGGCCATCATCCTGGGCGACGGTGGCGCTGCACACACCGAAATCGTGCGGCTGCTGGTGGTGCATGGTGCGTCCGTGCAACGAGCCGATACGCAGGGCGTGACGCCGCTGGCACATGCCCAGGCGCGCGGCCAGCGGGCCATCGTCGAGCTGCTTCGCCAGGCCGGCGCCCGGCCCTGAGCGCGCTCCCGGCAATGCCTGCGGCGTCGCGGCGGTGCTTTGTTCGTGCACACTGGTTGCTCAGAATGTGCGTCATTTTCCTGACCGACTCCAGATTGAGCAGGACCTGCCCAGCGCCCAGCGGCGTTGCGTTGCACCCGCTCGTTGGACTGTCGCCGAACCCGCTCACAAGCGGTGAGACACACTGACGAACACCTGGCGCTTGAGGTTTTGATGCTCGCCACCCAGGCCCATACGCGGCGCGTGTTCGATCTTCTGAAAGACCATCAGCCCAGCATGTAGTGATGCATCTATTGCCATCTCTTGCGCGTAGGATGTTTTGAGAACATGGAGCACGACAAACGCCACCCACCCAGCATGCGCCAGCGATGGCGGCAGGAGTTGGTGTGGCTTCTTTTGTTGGTGGCCGCCCTGCAAGGCGCCGGCAGCATGCTGGCCGCCATGCAGCACCAGCGCCATGCGCACCGCGCGGCTTCGGCGCTTGAGTTCCCACTTGCAGCCGTACATGTGCATGATGGGCGCCCCCACCATCACGGGGCGTCCGAGCCTGGATTGATCGTGTTGGGTGACAACAGCGACGCAGCTGACGGCTTGCAGTTCGCCG
The DNA here is from genome assembly GCA_038328935.1 of Burkholderiales bacterium. Classification (GTDB taxonomy): domain Bacteria; phylum Pseudomonadota; class Gammaproteobacteria; order Burkholderiales; family Burkholderiaceae_C; genus Rubrivivax. The sequence goes on along the minus strand of JBBQMM010000107.1, from coordinate 5,622 downwards.
TTGCGTTCGTGGCGCTGCTGCCCAGCGCGAGCTTGCTGTCCGTGGTGCGCGAAACCGTGCGCCACGCCCCCGCTGACGAAGCGCCTTGGCGCAGTCGCAGCACGCCGCCGCCGCGCCGGCCACCCCGCCTGGCCTGAGCCCGCTCGCTCAAAGCGTGGGCATGGCCTTGGCCATGCCGCCCTGAATGGTTGCGCCGCCGCTCATCTGAGCCGACGCATTTCCCTGCACCCGGCTTCTTGAGCCCGCCACCGCGCTGATTCAAGCCCCGGGGTTGCACCCAACCCGAGGATTTCCAATGTCACGCCTTTTAAGCCCGGTGGCGACCGCGGCCTTGCTTTGCTGCGCGCACGCCGCGCTGGCCCAAAACGCCCCCACCCCTGCAGCGTCAACTGCCCCGCCGGAGCAAGTCGCAGCCGCCGATACCGTGCAGTCGGTGGTCATCAAGGGCCAGACGCTGAGATCCGCAGCGCAGCCCTATTCCAGCACCATCATCGATTCGCAACAGATCCGCGACCAGACCATCACCCAGCCCGAAGAGCTGCTGCGCCTGGTGCCTGGCGTGGTGGTTCGCGCGCTGTCGCTGGGCGGCGTCGTCAACACCGTCACCATCCGCGGTTTTTCCAGCGGCGCCCACGGTGGCGACCTGGGCATGGTGGTCGATGGCATTCCGCTCAACGAAGTGATGTCGCATGGCGATGGCTATGCCGACCTGAACATCGTCGTACCGCTGGAGATCGAGCGCTTCCAGGTCTTTCGGGGGCCGGTGTCTGCGCTGTATGGCAACTTCAACCGCGGCGGTGTGATCGCCATCGAAACGCGGCGCGGCGGCGAGTACGCAGCCTTCGACCTGTCAGGGGGTTCCTTCGGCACCGTGGACGCGCAGGCCGTGTTCGGCACCCAGCTCGGGCCGGGAAAATTCAATGCCGCCGTGCAGGGCTACAAGACCGATGGCTACCGCCCCGGCTTCGACTACCAGCGCGGCACGCTGGCCGCGCGCTACACGCTGGACCTGGGCCCGGCCACCGATGTGTCGTTCTCGCTGCGCGGCCACAAGGGCGACTGGGAGAGTGCCGGCAACGTCACGCGCGCGCAGTTCGAAGGCGCCGATCCGTTTGGCCGCGACGCACGCGTGGTGGCCGACGGTGGCTTGAAACGCTACACCTCGCAGCGCGTGGACTTGAACCACCAGGTTTCGGAATCCATCAAGCTGCTCACCTTCCTGTATGCCAACCAGCAGGACTACACGCGCTTCTTCACGCGCCCGATCAACGCCACCGCCTGGAGCCAGCGCGAAGAGACCTATGACCGCGACGTCAAGGGCGGTGGCTTCAGCCTGAACGGCCGCAGCACGGGCTGGGGCCCCACCATCAACTGGGTGGCCGGTGTCGAGCTGTACCGTGAATCGACCGGCTACCTGTATTACGAGGGCACGGCGGCCCGCGCACGCGTGAACACGGCGGTCTTCAACCGCACTTACTCCACCAACAGCACCGGCGCCTTCACCGAAATCGAAGCCGCGTTTTCGCCGCTGCTGCGCGCCACGCTGGGCCTGCGCTACGACCGCTTCAGCGGCGACTGCAGCCGCGACGGCGCCGAGACCGGCACCGACCTCTGCGCCAAACACAACCCCGATTCGCGCACGACGCCCAAGCTGGGTCTGCGCTCCACCGTGCTGCCCGGCCTGGACCTGCGCGCCAGTGTGGCCGAAGGTTTTGCCCTGCCGCCGGGCAGCGTGAAGTACTCGCCAGGTGGCGCCAACATCAAGTCCACCGTGTTCAGGCAAACCGAGGTGGGAGCGTCGTACGCGATGAACCGCCTGCTCAAGGCCGACCTGGCGCTGTACCGCATCAGCAGCGACAACGAGGTGCGCACCATCAGCGTGGGCGTGTTCGAGAACTTCGGCAAGACGCAGCGCAACGGTGTCGAGGCCAGCCTGACGCTGATGCCCGTCACCAACCTGGAAGTGGGTCTGGTCTACAGCGAAACCAAAGCCAAGGTGAAGGAGAACCGCAACGCTGCGCTGGTGGGCAAATACGTCACCGGTGTTCCCAAGGAATCGGGCACCGTCAGCGTGGCCTGGCGGCCCGATCAAGGCTTTGGCGCCAATGTCGAGGTGCGCAAGGCTGGCAGCTTCGCCCTGCTGGCCGGCAACAGCGCCTTCTACGGCGGCTACACCACCGTCGATGCCGGCTTGCAGTACACCGGCCAGCTCAGCCTGGGCGCGCGCAGCACGCGCTACCGCGCCTACGTGAAGGTCGAGAACGCGACCGACCGCTTGTATGCCACCAGCACCGGCATCACCAGCGGCGTGCAGACCTTCAACGTGGCGCCGCCGCGCGGTGTGCGCGTCGGTTTCCAGAGCGATTTCTGAAGGAGCCCCACCATGCTTGAAGCCCGACAACTCACCAAGCGCTATGGCGACACGCTGGCGCTGGACCATCTGGACCTGACGGTGGCACCCGGCGAGGTGTTTTGCCTGCTCGGCCCCAACGGCGCCGGCAAAACCACCACCGTCAACCTGTTCCTGAACTTCGTCAACCCCACTTCGGGGCAGGCGCTGGTGTGCGGCATCGACGCCGCGCAGGACCCCCAGCGCGCACGTCGGGCGCTGGCCTACATCCCGGAAATGGTGACGCTGTACCCGGCGCTTACTGGTCTGGAAAACCTGGGCTACTTCAGCACCCTGGCCGATGGTGTGCAGCGCCCGCAAGCGGAGCTGCTGCGCTTGCTGACCCAGGCCGGCCTGGACGCCGCGCGCGCAGCGCAGAAGGTGGGCGGCTACAGCAAGGGCAGGCGGCAGAAGGTGGGCATTGCGATTGCGATGGCGCGCGGCGCCAAGGCGCTGCTGCTGGATGAGCCGACATCGGGCCTGGACCCGCGCGCCGCCAATGAATTTGCCGGCTCCATCGACGCCCTGCGCCGCCAGGGCGTTGCGGTGTTGATGGTGACGCACGACCTGTTCCTGGCCAAGCAGTGCGCCACCCGCGCGGGCATCATGCAGCGGGGCCGGCTGGTGACGGTGATCGATGCGGCGACGGTCGATCCGGTGGGCCTGGAGCGGGTCTATCTGGACAGCTCGATGGAGGTGGCCGCATGAACAGCATCGTCGAGTCCCTGCCTGCTTCACCCCGATCAGAGCGCAGCGCAGCGAGCACGGTGGCCGCCAAGGAATGGTCGGAACTGCGGCGCGACCCGCGTGGCCGTCTGCTGGCCGCCTTGATGGCGGTGTTGATGCTGGTGGCGCTGGTCGGCGGCGCGGTGCAATACGAACGTGGGCACCAGGAGCGCGACGCGGCGCAGGACGCCGACCGCAGCCTGTGGAACAGCCAGGGCGATAAAGACGCGCATAGCGCGGCGCACTTCGGCCAATGGGCTTTCAAGCCGCCCAGCCTGCTGGCGCTGGCCGACCCGGGTGTGGATGCCTACAGCGGCGGCGCGGTGTGGATGGAAGCGCACAAGCGCAACGAGATGCAGTTCCGCCCGGCGCGCGACAGCGGCGTCACCGCCCGCATGGGCGGCCTCACGCTGGCCTTTGTGCTGCAGGCGGTGTTGCCGCTGGTGATCATCGTGCTGGGCTTCAATGCGCTCAGCGGTGAACGCGAGCGTGGCACCTTGCGCCAGCTGCTTGCGCAGGGCGTCACGCCCCAGGCACTGGCGCTGGGCAAGGGCCTGGCGCTGCTGCGTGGGCTGGCCTGGCTGCTGCTGCCGCTGGCCGTGTTGCTGGTCCTGAGCGGCGCCGTGCTGGCCGAACCTGGACAAGGCGCTGCAGCCGTGCAGCGGGCGCTGGCCTGGGTGGGCGGCCATGCGCTGTACCTGGCGGGTTTTGTCGCGCTCACGCTGGCGGTGTCGGCGCTGGCGCGGTCCTCTCGCGCCGCGCTCGTCTCGTTGCTGGCCTTGTGGTTGCTGGCCACCTTCGTCGCGCCGCGCGTGATGACGGAGGTGGCACGCAGCAGCGTGGCCTTGCCCAGCGCGCAGGAGTTCCGTGAACGCATCAGCGCCGAGCGCGCCAAGACCTTCGGCCACGATGAAAACCACCCGGCCTTTGCGGCCTACAAGGCTGAACTGCTGGCGCAGTACCAGGTGCAGCGCGTGGAAGACCTGCCGCTCAACTTCCGTGGCCTGGCGCTGCGCCGTGACGACGAGATGGGCTACACCATCTACGACCGCTTGTTCGGCGAACTGGAGGCCGCCATCACGCAGCAAGACAAGTTGCGGCAGGCCCCCGGCGCGCTGCTGCCGCTGCTGGCCATGCAGCCGTTGTCGATGGCGCTGGCCGGCACCGACACGCGCCACCACCGGCACTTTGCGCAAGCCGCCGAAGCGCACCGGCGTGTCATCCAGTCCCTGACCAGCGAAGACCTGATCCGCAACCAGCGCTATGGCGACACCAGTTATGTCTCGCCCGCCGCGCTGTGGGCCAAGGTGCCGGCGTTCGACTACCCGCCGCCGTCAGCGGCCTGGGCGCTGCAAGGTGCCTGGGGCGCGCTGGGGCTGCTGCTGGGCTGGCTGCTGCTGAGCACTGCGCTGGCAGCGCTCGCGTTGCGTCGGTTGCGCGCGGTGTGAACAGGCAGACTGCGATGAACGACATCCAAACTCTCCGCGTTCCCCCCGCTCCCCGCGCCCCCCGCGCTCCTCGCATCACGGGCGCCTTGCGCGCCACGCTGCGCTGCGAATGGCGCATCCTGCGCGCCGACCCGGCCTTCTGGCTGGTGCTGCTGTTGCTGGTGGCCAGCGTCTTCTATGCGGTCAACGCCGGCTCGCGGCATTGGCAGCGGCAGGCGCAACTGGTGCAGGCGGCGCAGGCTGAAGAAGCCCGCCGCCTGGCCGCGCTGAAGCAGAACCTCATCGAGGTGCAAGCCGGTCGCATCACACCGGCCAGCCCCTTCCGCGACCCGCGCAGCGCCTTGTGGGTCGGCATGACCCATGGCGCCACCACGGTGGCCTTGGCGCCGGCGCCGCTGGCGGTGGCCGCGGTGGGCTTGTCGGACCTGCACCCCAGCACGGTCAAGGTCTCGGCGCGCACCAAGGACGAGTTTCTGTTTGCCGACGAGATTCGCAACCCGCTGCACCTGCTGGCCGGCGCGGTGGACCTGGCCTTCGTGCTGGTCTTCGTGCTGCCGCTGGCGGTGCTGGCGCTGTCCTACAACCTGGTCTCGGCTGAGCGCGAGCAAGGCACGCTGGCGCTGGCCGCATGCACCGGCGCCGACTTGCGCCGCGTCTTGCTGGGAAAGCTGCTGGTGCGCGCTGGCCTGCCCTTGCTGGCCACGCTGCTGGCCATGGCTGTGGCCTTGGCGGTGGCTGGCGTGGGCCCGTCGTGGGCGCTGGCCGGGCTGTTGGCGGCGACAGCGCTGTATGCTGCCTTCTGGGCGTTGCTGGCAGCCTGGGTCAACAGCCGCGGCCGCGACTCGGCGCACAACGCACTGGCGCTGGCGGCGTCGTGGATCGCGCTGGTGCTCATCGTGCCGGCGGCAGTCAACCTGTTGGCCGACACGCTGTACCCGGTGCCCTCGCGCGCCGAGATGGTGCTGGCCGTGCGCGGCGCCACCGTCGATGCAGACCGCGCGCGCGACGCCACACTGGCCCGCTACCGCGAAGAACACCCCGACGCCCAGCCCGCCGAAT
>JBBQMM010000106.1:0-11018 GCA_038328935.1 Burkholderiales bacterium | reverse complement strand
CAAAAACAGCGGCGGTCCACCGGGCTGGGCGTTCAGCGCCTGCAACGTGGGCGCATCGCAGTGGTCGTAGTGGTTGTGCGAAATCACCACCAGGTCGATGCGCGGCAACTGCGCCAGCGACAGGCCGGGTGGATGTGCACGTCGCGGACCGGCAAAGGACACCGGAGATGCGCGCTCCGACAGGATGGGGTCGGTCAGGATGTTCAGCCCGCCCACCTGCGCCAGCACCGTGGCGTGACCGATCCAGGTCACGGCCGGTTGCATGGCCGTGCCGGCGCGCGCGTTGCTGGCAATGAAGGTCAGGTCGGGCGCCACTTCAGGCGTGGGCTGCGAAGGCGCTGGTGGCAGGCCATGGCGCATCGCGTTCCAGCGCCAGCGAAGGAAGTCGGCCAGCCCGCGCGGCGCAAGGTCGAGGTAGTTGTTCTGGAAAGCACCGCCCCGATGGTGCGGTGGCGCGGCATCGGCGGGCGGCTCCTGCGCACGCGCTGCGGTCACGCTGTGCACTGCGCATGCAAGAACGGCGGTGATCGTGACGAGGCTCTTGCAGAAAGCGGGCATGCGGCAATGATTGCAGCACTTCGATCTCGTTGCTGGTGGCGGGCCAAGTCCGGCCCGCACGAGCTGCTGCCTGCACGATCTGCCTGCACGATCTGTTTGAACGTCAGGGGCTGGGCGGACCGCACACATCGGACCCGTGGAGGCCCCACATTTCATCCCACTTTCGGGCCTTCGGGTTTCTTCGTATAATTGATTGGCTTTGCTGAACCCATCCAGGAATCGAGCCACATCGTGATGGACACGCGTCATCCCGGGACCGCCCCGAACGCGCGTCCCTCCAACCATCCCTCCAACCATCCTTCCAACCGCTGGCAAGACGAAGAAGATGGTGCGGCCGGTGGCCGTTTCAATGAGCTCAATTTCAAGGCCCTGACGCGAGACGAAGCGCAGGCCCTGCGCGAGAAAGACCCGCCACTGTCGCCGTGGCGGGTGGTGCTGGTGCAGGTGGCGGTGGGTGTCGTGGCGGCGTTGCTTGCGGCTCTCGCCACGGGCAACAGTGTGGTGGGGTGGTCGGCGCTTTACGGCGCAGCCACGGTGGTGGTGCCGGGTGCCTTGATGGCGCGCGGCATGACCAGCAAGTTTTCCAGCTTGTCGCCTGGCAGCAGTGCTGTCAGCTTCATGTTGTGGGAGGCGGTCAAGATAGCAGTCTCGGTGGCCATGCTTGCGCTGGCGCCCAAGGTTGTGCAGCCCCTGAGCTGGCTGGCGTTGCTGGCAGGCCTGGTGTTGTGCATGAAGGTTTACTGGTTCGCGCTGTTGTGGCGCGGGCGGCGTTGATTGAAGCGATGAAGAACAAGCACGGGTCTGATCGAGTGATCGGCTCAGCAGCACAGATTCCTTAGAGAACCATCATGGCAGCACCCACTGGCAAAGAGCTCACCTCAGGTGACTACATCCTTCACCACCTGCAGCACTTGCAGGTTGGCAAAGGCTTCTGGACTTTCAACGTCGATTCGATCTTTTACTCCGCGTTGCTGGGCATCGTGGCCTGTTTCGTGATGTGGTTGGTGGCCAAGCGCGTGACCTCGGGTGTGCCGGGGCGGCTGCAGGCGGCCGTCGAATTCATGGTCGAGATGGTCGACACGCAGGCCAAGGGCATCGTGCACAACGCCGAAAGCCGCAAGATGGTGGCTCCGCTGGCGCTCACCGTTTTCGTCTGGGTCTTCCTGATGAATGCGATGGACTTGTTGCCGGTGGACCTGCTGCCCAAGGTGGGAGAAGCCGTGGGCGTGAACTACATGCGCGTGGTGCCCACCGCCGACCTGTCGGTAGCGATGGCCTTGTCCATCACCGTGCTGTTGATCTGCATCTTCTACAACGTGAAGATCAAAGGCGCGGGTGGTTGGCTGCACGAGCTGCTGTCGGCGCCTTTCGGTGCCGCGTGGTACCTGGCGCCTTTCAACTTCACGATGCAGATGATCGAGTTCGTCGCCAAGACCGTCAGCCACGGCATGCGGCTGTTCGGCAACATGTTTGCCGGTGAACTGATCTTCATGCTGATTGCGCTCATGGGTGGCGCCTTCTTCACGACGGTGGGCATTCCGTTGGCCCTGGGTCACGTGGTTGCCGGCACCGCGTGGGCCATCTTCCACATCCTGATCATCACGCTGCAGGCATTCGTGTTCATGATGTTGACGCTGGTCTACATCGGCCAGGCTCACGACAAGCACTGATTGCTGCAAACCCTTTCCCCTTTCCTTTTTTCCCCTGTTCCCTGTTTTTCCTTTCTCACCCACCTTCCTTTCTGGAGAATTAAATGGAAGTCATCAGCTTTGTTGCCCTGGCCTCGGGCCTGATCATCGGCCTGGGTGCCCTTGGCGCTTGTATCGGCATCGGCATCATGGGCAGCAAGTACCTTGAGGCCGCTGCTCGCCAGCCCGAGCTGATGGGCGAACTGCAGACCAAGATGTTCCTGCTGGCCGGCCTGATCGACGCCGCGTTCATCATCGGCACCGGTATTGCGCTGTGGTTCGCCACGACCAACCCGTTCCTGGCCCAGATCGCCAATCTGCCGAAGTAATTTCAATTCGGTCCGGCGGGTGGTGGTCGTCGACCGCTGCCCTGGTCACCCCATGACGAGGTAAGAGCCGTGAGCATCAATGCCACCCTCATCGTCCAGATGATCGTCTTTGCGATCCTCATCTGGTTCACGATGCGTTTCATATGGCCGCCCATCACCGCGGCACTGGATGATCGCGCCAAGAAAATTGCCGACGGCCTGAGCGCCGCCGACAAGGCCAAGAGCGAACTGGCGGTCGCCAACAAGCGCATCGAGGCGCAGCTTTCGGCTGCCCGCGACGACGCTGCCAAGCGCTTGGCCGACGCCGAGCGTCTGGCGCAGCAGATGGTGGAAGACGCCAAGACGCGGGCCAGCGAAGAAGGCGCCAAGATCGTCGCTGCCGCCCATGCCGAAGCGCAGCAAGAGTCGCTCAAGGCCCGCGAAACCCTGCGTGAGCAGGTGGCGGGTCTGGCGGTCAAAGGCGCCGAGCAGATTCTCAGGCGCGAAGTCGACGCCGGCGTGCATGCCGAGCTGTTGGGGCGCCTGAAGGCGGAGCTCTGAGATGGCCGAACTGGCGACCATTGCCCGCCCCTACGCCGAAGCCTTGTACAAGGCGGCCGGCGGCAGTGCCGGTGCAGACGGCGGTGCAGACGGCAGTGCACTGAAGGAGCAGATGGCAGCGCTGGCCGCACTGGCTGGCGATGCCGGCCTGCGTGGCTTTGCCGACAACCCCAAGGTGTCGGCGGTGCAGGTCTTCGACCTCGTCGCTGGGGTGGCACTGCAAAAGGGCTGGGCGCTGGACAGCAAGGTAGCCAACCTGCTGCGCACGGTGCTGGACAACGGCCGCCTGGCCGCCATGCCCGAAATTGCGGCGCAGTTCCAGGCGCTGGTCAATGCCCGTTCCGGCGTCTCGGACGCGGTCATTCAAAGCGCTTTCCCGATCAAAGGCGCACAGCTCGCCGACACCGTCGCGGCACTGGAAAAGCGGTTTGGGCGCAAGCTCAATGCCCGCGTGGAGCTGCTGCCCGAGCTGATTGGCGGTGTGCGCGTGGTGGTCGGCGACGAGGTGCTCGACACCTCCGTCAAGGCCCGTCTTGAACAAATGAAAGTGGCGCTGACCGCCTAGTTTCCAAACTGCGCTGGCGCGACACAAAGGACACATCATGAATCTGAATCCCGCAGAAATTTCCGAGCTGATCAAGAGCCGCATCGAGGGCCTTTCAACGGCCTCCGACATCAAGAACCAGGGCACGGTCGTGTCGGTCACCGACGGTATCGTGCGTGTGCACGGGCTGTCCGACGCGATGGCCGGCGAAATGCTGGAGTTCCCGGCGACCAAGAGCGGCCAGGCCACCTACGGTCTGGCGCTGAACCTCGAGCGCGACTCGGTCGGCGCCGTGATCCTGGGCGAGTACGAGCACATCTCCGAAGGCGACACCGTGAAGTGCACGGGCCGCATTCTTGAGGTGCCGGTGGGCCCCGAGCTGATCGGCCGCGTCGTCAATGCCCTCGGGCAACCGATCGACGGCAAGGGCCCGATCAATGCCCAGATGACCGACGTGATCGAAAAGGTTGCGCCGGGCGTGATCGCACGCAAGTCGGTGGACCAGCCGGTGCAGACCGGCCTGAAGTCGATCGACTCGATGGTGCCGGTCGGCCGCGGCCAGCGCGAGCTGATCATCGGCGACCGCCAGACCGGCAAGACGGCGGTGGCAATCGACACCATCATCAACCAGAAGGGTCAGAACATGACCTGCGTCTACGTTGCCATCGGCCAGAAGGCCTCGTCGATCAAGAACGTGGTGCGCTCGCTGGAAGCCAACGGCGCCATGGACTACACCATCGTCGTCGCGGCCTCGGCCTCTGAATCAGCGGCGATGCAATACGTCAGCGCCTACTCGGGCTGCACGATGGGTTAGTACTTCCGCGACCGCGGCCAGGACGCACTGATCATTTACGACGACCTGTCCAAGCAGGCGGTGGCCTACCGCCAGGTCTCGCTGCTGCTGCGCCGCCCGCCGGGCCGCGAAGCCTACCCCGGCGACGTGTTCTATCTCCACAGCCGCCTGCTGGAACGTGCTGCGCGCGTGAACGCCGACTACGTCGAAGCCTTCACCAAAGGTGCCGTCAAAGGCAAGACCGGTTCGCTGACGGCATTGCCGATCATTGAAACGCAAGCTGGCGACGTGTCGGCCTTCGTGCCCACCAACGTGATCTCGATCACCGACGGCCAGATCTTCCTGGAAACCAGCCTCTTCAACGCCGGCATCCGCCCCGCCATCAACGCCGGTATTTCGGTGTCGCGGGTGGGCGGCGCAGCACAGACCAAGCTGATCAAGAGCCTGTCCGGCGGTATCCGTACCGACCTGGCGCAATACCGCGAACTGGCGGCCTTTGCGCAGTTCGCGTCCGATCTGGACGCTGCCACGCGCAAGCAGCTGGACCGCGGCGCCCGCGTGACCGAGCTGCTGAAGCAGCCGCAGTACAGCCCGCTGCCCATCAGCCTGATGGCTGCGACGCTGTTTGCCGTCAACAAGGGCTACCTGGACGACATCGACGTCAAGAAGGTGCTGGCTTTCGAAAGCGGCCTGCACATACACCTGAAGACCAGCCATGCTGCGCTGCTGGCCAAGCTGGAAAACGACAAGGCCATGGACAAGGGCGCCGAAGAAGAGCTGAGCAATGCCATCGCGGCGTTCAAGAAGTCCTTCTAAGCGCTTGTTCCAACAGGAGTAAAGACCATGGCGGTCGGCAAAGAGATACGCGGCAAGATCAAATCGGTGGAGAACACCAGGAAGATCACCAAGGCCATGGAAATGGTTGCCGCTTCGAAGATGCGCAAGGCGCAGGAGCGCATGCGCTCGGCGCGGCCTTACGCCGACAAGATTCGCAACATCACGGCGCACCTGTCCGGGGCCAACCCCGAGTACAAGAGCCCGTACCTGCGTGACGTGGCCAAGGCCGGCGGCAAGCCCAAGGCCGTGGGTTTCATCGTCGTCACGACCGACAAGGGTCTGTGCGGCGGCCTGAACACCAACGTGTTGCGCGCCCTGACCACCAAGATGAAGGAAGTCCAGGCCTCTGGCGCATCCATCCAGGCGGTGGCCATCGGCAACAAGGGCTTCGGCTTCCTTAACCGCATCAGCGCCAACGTGGTCAGCCATGCCGTGCAGCTGGGCGACGCACCCCAGCTGGACAAGCTGATCGGCCCTGTGAAGGTGATGCTCGACGCCTTTGTCGACGGCAGGCTGGACGCGGTGTACCTCTGCTACACCCGCTTCATCAACACGATGAAGCAGGAACCGGTGATCGAGCCGTTGCTGCCTTTGGCCGCCACGCGCCTGGAACAGACGGCGGCCGAAAAGTCGCAGTACGGCTGGGACTACATCTACGAGCCCGATGCGCCCACCGTCATCGATGACCTGCTCACGCGTTACATCGAGGCGCTGGTGTTCCAGGGTGTGGCCGAGAACATGGCCAGCGAGCAAAGCGCCCGCATGGTGGCCATGAAATCTGCCACCGACAACGCCGGCACGCTGATTGGTGAGCTCAAGCTCATCTACAACAAGACCCGCCAGGCGGCGATCACCAAAGAACTGTCCGAGATCGTCAGCGGCGCTGCCGCGATCAACGGCTGATCCGCTGCTTGAACCCGATTACGTTTGAAGGACCAAAGACATGTCGAACACACAATCCCAGGGCAAGATCGTCCAGTGCATCGGTGCCGTGGTGGACGTCGAGTTCCCGCGCAATGCGATGCCCAGGATCTATGACGCGCTGAAGCTCGAAGGCACCGCGCTGACGCTGGAAGTGCAGCAGCAGCTGGGCGACGGCGTCGTGCGCACCATCGCGCTGGGCTCCAGCGACGGTCTGCGCCGCGGTCTGGTCGTCAGCAACACCGGCGCCAACATCACCGTGCCGGTGGGCAAGGCCACGCTGGGCCGCATCATGGACGTGCTGGGCAACCCCATCGACGAACGCGGCCCGGTCGACCAGACGCTGACCGCGCCCATCCACCGCAAGGCCCCGGCTTACGACGAGCTTTCGCCTTCGCAGGAATTGCTGGAAACCGGCATCAAGGTGATCGACCTGATCTGCCCGTTCGCCAAGGGCGGCAAGGTGGGTCTGTTCGGTGGCGCCGGTGTGGGCAAGACCGTGAACATGATGGAGCTGATCAACAACATCGCCAAGGCGCACAGCGGTTTGTCGGTGTTCGCGGGCGTGGGTGAACGCACCCGAGAGGGCAACGACTTCTATCACGAGATGGCCGACTCCGGCGTCGTGAACCTGGAGAAGCTGGAAGAGAGCAAGGTGGCCATGGTCTACGGCCAGATGAACGAGCCGCCGGGCAACCGCCTGCGCGTGGCGCTGACCGGCCTGACGATTGCCGAATCGTTCCGCGACGAGGGCCGTGACGTGCTGTTCTTCGTCGACAACATCTACCGCTACACGCTGGCCGGCACCGAGGTCTCGGCGCTGCTGGGCCGCATGCCTTCAGCTGTGGGCTACCAGCCGACGCTGGCCGAAGAAATGGGCCGTCTGCAAGAGCGCATCACGTCCACCAAGGTGGGTTCGATCACCTCGATCCAGGCCGTCTACGTGCCTGCCGACGACTTGACCGACCCTTCGCCCGCCACCACCTTCGCGCACCTGGACGCCACCGTGGTGTTGAGCCGCGACATCGCCTCGCTGGGTATCTACCCCGCCGTGGACCCGCTGGACAGCACGAGCCGCCAGGTGGACCCGAACGTCGTCGGCCAGGAACACTACGAGACCACCCGCGCCGTGCAGCAGACCCTGCAGCGCTACAAGGAACTGCGCGACATCATCGCCATTCTGGGCATGGACGAACTGAGCCCTGAAGACAAGCTGGCCGTCAGCCGCGCGCGCAAGATGCAGCGTTTCCTGAGCCAGCCGTTCCACGTCGCTGAGGTGTTTACCGGCAGCCCGGGCAAGTACGTGCCGCTGAAGGAAACCATCCGCGGCTTCAAGATGATCGCCGCCGGTGAATGTGATGCGCTGCCCGAGCAGGCGTTCTACATGGTCGGAACTATTGACGAAGCCTTCGAGAAGGCCAAGAAGATCAACTGATCGGCGGCCGCCGCCCCCCTCCCTCTCTCTCTTTCCCCCTCTCCCTTGAGGGAGAGGGTTGGGGTGAGGGTGAAATGCCAGCCGAGCCCGACCCCAGCCCCAACCGCCCCTACGCCCAGATTCACCCTCACCCCAGCCCTCTCCCTGGGCGGGAGAGGGGGCACGACCCGAGGACCCCTGCATGGCCACCATCCACGTTGACGTTGTCTCCGCCGAAGAAAGCATCTTCAGCGGCGAAGCCAAATTCGTTGCGCTGCCGGGTGAAAACGGCGAGCTGGGCATCCTGCCGCGCCACACGCCGCTGATCACCCGCATCAAGGCCGGCGCGGTGCGCATCCAGCGCGCCGACAACGACCAGGAAGAGTTTGTCTTCGTCGCCGGCGGCATTCTGGAAGTGCAGCCGGGTACCGTGACCGTGCTGGCCGACACCGCCATCCGCGGCAAGGACCTGGACGAAGCCAAGGCCGTCGAGGCCAAGAAGGCCGCCGAAGAAGCGATGAAGAACGCCAAGAGCGACATCGATCTGGCCGCGGCGCAAGGCGAATTCGCGACCATGGCCGCGCAGTTGGCCGCTATCCAGAAACTGCGCAAGCGCTGAACACCGCGCGGCCTTGCCGCCTGGCGGCCTCGCCAGCCTCGACGAAAGCCCCGGCACGCTGCCAGCGTCCACGGGGCTTTTTCTTTGCTGCACTTCATCGCTGCTCTGCATCGCCGCTCTGCATCGCCGCTCTGCATCGCCGCTTGCCTCGGCGGCTCAGCCGTGGGCGACGGCCGCTTATCATTCTTTCGCTCTCGATATCGAGGGCGCGTGCAAGGGAGGCTGACACATGGCGCCTCGCCGGCTCGAACGCCACCACCAGCGCGTCGACCAGCTGCCGGGCGCGGCCTTCAGCAGCTCGGCTTTCCTGGTGCTGGAGTCTTCGTCGATCAGGATGCTCTTGGCCTTCAGATCGGCCAGCGATGAAAGCTGAATCCCAGGTGCCGCTGGCAGGGCGGCCGTGAACAACGACAACGACCATGGAAAACAAGATGGGCAAAAAAATGGGCAACGCAAACAAGCAGACCGACGAGAGATTGGGCAAGTCGGCCTATTACGAAAGCCTGGCCCCGCTGGAGCTGGAGCTGAACCAGATGGCCAACTGGTTGCAGCAAACCGGCAAGCGGCTGCTGGTGATCTTCGAAGGGCGCGACACAGCGGGCAAGGGCGGCGTCATCAGCGCCATCGCCGACACGCTGAACCCGCGCCAATGTCACGTGGTGGCCCTTCCCAAGCCCGCCGAGCGCGAGCGCACGCAGTGGTACTTCCAGCGCTACGTGCAGCACCTGCCGGCGGCCGGTGAAATCATGCTCTTCGACCGCAGCTGGTACAACCGTGCGGGTGTCGAACGCGTGATGGGTTTCTGCACCGAAGCCGAAACCGAAGCTTTTCTGCAGCAGGCGCCGACTTTCGAAAAACTGCTGGTCGATGACGGCATCCTGCTCTTCAAGTACTGGCTGACGGTGGACCAGGCGCAGCAGGAAGAGCGCTTCGCAGAACGCCTGGAAGACCCGCTGAAGCGCTGGAAGCTGAGCCCCATCGACCTGAAGGCGCGCGAAAAATATGCCGACTACACAGCAGCGCGCCACGCCATGCTGGAGGCCACGCACACCGAGCAGGCGCCGTGGACGCTGGTGGACTTCAACGACCAGCGGCGCGGCCGGCTGGCGCTCATTCGTCACCTGCTCGATGGGCTGCCCGATCTTGCCGTGCCCGACCAGGCGATGGTGTTTCCGCCACTGGTCGGTAAACCGCTGAAAGAGCAGTTCAAGGGCGGTTTGAAGCCGATTTGAGCGCTGCTCACTGACGCAAAGCGTTTGAATTCGAGCTTCGGCGCGGCCATGCGCCGGACGGTCGCGCAGTAAAGAGGCGCCCAAAGGAACCCGTTTGGCATCGAGCCCAGGCGCTTGCTGGCTTGACGAAAGGGCTCATGTCCTACAGACGCCAGCCGCGCATTGGCGGAACCTTTCAGACCTCATGCCCCCGGGCAACGTCCCGGGCGCATTCCAACAATGGAGACTTCCGATGACAGCATCCACCCAACCTTCCCGCCAGGCCATGTGGAACGACATCAAGGACTGCAAGTTCGCGATGTTCACCACCCGCCACGCCAATGGTCATCTGCACTCGCGGCCGATGACGATGCAGAACACTTCGCTCGACGCCGACGACAGCCTGTGGTTCTTCATGTCCAGAAAGAGCGACCCCGTTGCCGAACTCGCCGCCGAGGCCTCGGTCAATGTCGCCTATTCGCCCCCGGGGGAGGCCTGCTGGATCTCGGTCACCGGAACGGCGTTGGTCGTCGAGGGCGGCGACAAGGCGAAGTCCTTGTGGAGCCCATCAGCCGACGCCTGGTTTTCCGGTGGCCCGGCCGATCCTGATCTCGCCGTCGTGCAGGTGCGCATCGTCCATGTCAGCGAATGGGCGGCCGGCGCCGACCGCGGCTCCCGGCCGGCGCTGCGCAGCGAAGATGTCGGCTTCCGCCCGCCCAATCACCTGCCGACGGACACCACGCCGGCGAGCGAGAACGCAGCCTTGCTGTTTGAACGATCCTGAGCGTCGCACGCGGCAGCCCGGGCTCTTTGAGGGGTGCCCCGCGCAGCCCGCACCCGATAGAGCACGTCCCCGTGCCTTGCGCACGCCCGTCACGCCCATCACCACCACCATCATCACCACCGTGAAAACGCCATGAGCACAACGACACGCATTGCAGCAGGCAGCCCCTTTCCGAGCATGACCTGGGCTACGGCCGGTGGTGGCGAGCTCACCCTGGCCGACGGCGTGGGCTGGCGCCTGCTCGTCGTCTACCGCGGCAAGCACTGCCCTCTGTGCAAGAAGTACCTCGCGGCCCTGAACGACCAGCTGCAGGAATTCGAAGCCGCCGGCATCCAGGTCGCCGCGGTTTCCGCCGACCCGCGCGAGAAGGCCGAGACCGAACTCAAGGAAGAGGGCTGGCGTTTCCCGGTGGCTTACGACATGAGCCTGCAGCAGATGCGCGAACTCGGCCTGTACATCTCCGATCCGCGGTCGCCGCAGGAGACCGACCGGCCTTTCGCTGAGCCCGCGATCTTCGCGATCAATCCCGATGGCAACGTGCAGGTCGTCGACATCTCGAATGCGCCGTTTTCGCAGCCGGACCTCGCGTCACTGTTGTCCGGGCTGAAGTTCATCCAGCAAAAGCAGTACCCGGTCCGGGGCACCAAGGCCTAACGCCACGGTGCGCTCGGGGCTCGCTTTCCGGCTCTATCGCAATCGTAGGCTATCGGGCCAAGACGGCGCACCACGGCTCCATCGCCCAGCCTAGAGACTACCTTGTGGGGCCCTCGGGCGTGCATG
>JBBQMM010000105.1:0-11046 GCA_038328935.1 Burkholderiales bacterium | reverse complement strand
GGCTTGCAGACTGCGCTGGCGCTCAAGCTCGAGCGTGAGCAGGTGCTGGCCGCCACGCGCAGCGAATACGACGACCTCAGCGCCAAGCTGCGCGCCGGCGAGGAGCAACGCCTGAGTTTCGTGCGCAGCCTGGACCCGCTGCGCGAGCAGATCACCAAGTTGCAGCTCGAACTGCAAGCCGCGCAGCTGGGCGGTGCGCAGTACCTCGAGCAGCTCGCCGCCGCCGCAGCCGACCTGGGCGCGCTGGCGCAGTCGGTTGAAAGCGGCGCCGTCAAGCTTTGGGGCCTGCAGACCGAGATCGACCGCATCCAGAAAGACATCAACGCCTTGGGTGCGGTGAACCTGGCTGCGCTGGACGAGCTGACCAGCGCGCGCGAGCGCAAGACCTTCCTGGATGCGCAGAACGCCGACCTGCAAGAGGCCATGGGCACGCTGGAAGACGCGATCCACAAGATCGACCTGGAGACGCGCGACTTGCTGGCCAGCACCTTCAACCAGGTCAACGAACATTTCGGTCGCATGTTCCCCAGCCTGTTCGGCGGTGGCCAGGCGCGCCTGGTGATGACCGGCAGCGAGATCCTGGACGCCGGCGTGCAGGTTTTGGCACAGCCGCCGGGCAAGAAGAACAGCACCATCCACCTGTTGTCGGGTGGCGAGAAGGCGCTGACGGCCATTGCACTGGTGTTTGCCATCTTCCAGCTCAACCCGGCGCCGTTCTGCCTGCTCGATGAAGTCGATGCGCCGCTGGACGATGCCAACACCGAGCGCTACAAGAACCTGGTCAAGCAGATGAGCCAGGGCACGCAGTTCCTCTTCATCAGCCACAACAAGATCGCGATGGAAATGGCCGAGCAGCTGATTGGCGTCACGATGCAGGAGCAGGGCGTGTCGCGCATCGTCGCGGTGGACATGGAATCGGCGCTCAGCATGGCTGAAGCCGCCTGAGTGCCGCGATGATGAAAACGGGCCGGCAGCCATGACCCTGACCGTTGCGCTGGCCCTGCTGGCTGCCTGCGTGCTGGCGCTGCTGGCGCTGCAGGCCTGGTGGGCGGCGCGACGCCTGCGGCCGCGCCGTCTGACGCTGGAAGAAGCCGTGTCGTCGCGCTTCGAGCCTGCGCTGGAAGGCGTGGGCCAGGGCGACGATGCGCTGGGCTCGCGGGCCTTTGCGCACACCGGGCCTCACGAATTGGCCGCAGCGGGTGTGGCGCAAGTGGGCAATTTGCAAGCGGGCAGTTCGCCAGCGGATAGTTCGCCGGCGGATCTGGCTGCGGTCGTCAAGCTGGCATCGCGCCGCGGCGTGCCCCGGCTCGATGCGCTGATCGACGCGCTGGTGCCGTTGCGACTGGACGCACCCATTTCCGGTGACCTGGCGCTGGCGCACCAGCCGCCGACGCGGCGCGCGGGCGGCAAGCCGTTTTACATCGAGGGCCTGGACGCTGAAACCGGCGAATGGGAACCACCCTCGCCAGGCCAGCGCTACAGCGAGCTGCAGGCAGGGGTGCAGATGGCCAACCGCGGCGGGCCGCTGAACGAAATCGAGTACTCCGAGTTCGTGCAGAAGGTGCAGGCCTATGCCGAAGCGGTGGGCGCCAACCCCGAATTCCCCGACATGCTGGACGAAGTGGCGCGTGCGCGGGAGCTCGACGGCCTGGCCAGCCCGCTGGATGCGCAGCTCAACATCACCCTGCGCAGCAACGGTGTGGCCTGGTCGGTGGGCTTCGTGCAGCAACTGGCCGCGCGCCACGGCTTCATCCCCAGCGCAGCGCCCGGGCGCATGCTGATGCCGGCTGCACAGGCCGGTTCTCCGCCGCTGTTGGCGCTGGCTGTCGACGCACAGGCCGCCGTGGCCGAAGACGCACAGGCCAGTGCCGTGCGTGAATGTGTGCTGACGCTGGACGTGCCGCAGATCGACGATGCGCTGGAGCCGTTCCCGATGTTCTACCGTGTCGTCAACGAGCTGGCCACGGGGCTGGACGCCACCGCCGTCGACAACGAAGGCATGCCGCTCAGCCTGCAGGCCTTTGCCACCATCGGCCGCGAGCTGGATGAGCTGTACCAGCAACTGCGTGCACTGGATTTGGCCGCCGGCTCGCCAGCGGCGCGGCGGTTGTTCAGCTGAACGGCGCGTGACCCGAGTCATGCGCGGTTGTTGTTTGCCTGCATTGTTGCAACGGCAGTGCACGCCGCGGCCAGGAGTCGCTTCACGCGAGTGAAGCATTCGTTGGGCAAGTCAGAATGCAGGCCATGCCAGACCCTTCACCCGAGTTGCGCGCCGCCGAACTGCGGCAGCAACTGCACCACCACGCCCATCGTTACTACGTGCTGGACGCGCCGGAAGTGCCCGACGCCGAGTACGACCGCCTGTTCCAAGAACTGCAGGCGCTGGAGAAGGCGCAGCCTGAACTGTTGACAGCCGGCTCGCCCACGCAGCGCGTCGGCGGGGCGGTGTTGCAAGGCTTCAAACCGGTGCTTCATGCAGTGCCGATGCTCAGCATCCGCACCGAAACCGACACCACCGCCGCTGGCGCACACGCTTTCGACGCCCGCGTGCGGCGCGAGCTGGAAATGCCGCTGCAAGCTTCAGCGCTCGCTGCGGCCATCGAATACAGCGCCGAGCTGAAGTTCGACGGCCTGGCCGTCAACCTGCGCTATGAAAACGGCGTGCTGGTGCAGGCCAGCACCAGAGGCGACGGCCAAACCGGCGAAGACGTGACGCAGAACATCCGCACCATCGGCCAGATACCGCTGCGTCTGCAGCTGTCGTCTGCCGGCAGTGCACCGCCAGTGCTGGAAGTGCGCGGCGAGGTCTACATGCGGCGCGATGACTTCGACGCGCTGAACGAGCGCCAGCGCGCCAAAGGCGAGAAGACGTACATCAACCCGCGCAACACCGCCGCGGGCGCCGTGCGCCAGCTCGACCCGGCCATTACCGCGCAGCGGCCGCTGTCCTTCTATGCCTATGGGCTGGGTGACAGCAGGGGCTGGGACCAGCCGCCCACGCACAGCGCCACGCTCGATGCGCTGGCCGCGTTCGGCCTGCCCGTCTGTACCGACCGCACGGTGGCGCAGGGCGCGGCCGAGCTGGTGCAGTTTCATGCGGCCATTGCGGCACGGCGCGACAGCCTGCCCTTCGACATCGACGGCGTGGTCTACAAGGTCAACAGCGTGGCGCTGCAGCAGCGCCTGGGTTTCGTCTCGCGTGAACCGCGCTGGGCGGTGGCGCACAAGTACCCGGCGCAGGAGCAGATGACGCGCCTGAACGACATCGAGATACAGGTCGGCCGCACCGGCAAGCTGACGCCGGTGGCCAAGCTGGAGCCGGTGTTCGTGGGCGGCACCACGGTCAGCAATGCCACGCTGCACAACGTGTTCGAGTTGAGGCGCAAGGGCGTGCGCGTGGGCGACACCGTGATCGTGCGCCGGGCCGGCGACGTGATACCCGAAGTGGTGGGCCGTGTGGCCGCCGCCGCGGGGCCTCGCCAACCCTATGTCGCCAACTTTCGGCAACCGCGTGTCTGCCCCATCTGCGGCAGCGACGTGCTGCGCGAGCGCGGTGGCATGGACCACCGCTGCACGGGGGGTCTGTTCTGCGCCGCTCAGCGCAAGCAGGCCATGCTGCACTTTGCCGGCCGCCGGGCGATGGACATCGAGGGCCTGGGCGACAAGCTGGTGGACCAACTGGTGGACGGCGGCGTCATCCACACGCTGCCCGATCTGTACAAGCTGGGCCTGACCAGCCTGGTGGCGCTGGATCGGATGGCTGAAAATAGCGCCGGCAACATCGTCGCCGCCTTGCACAAGAGCAAGACGACGACCCTGGCCCGGTTCCTCTACGCGCTGGGCATCCGCCACGTGGGCGAAACGACGGCCAAGGACCTGGCACGCCACTTCGGCAACATGGATGCGTTGCTGGCGGCCGACGAGGCGGCCTTGTTGCAGGTCAACGACGTGGGCCCGGTGGTGGCGCAGAGCATCCACACCTTCTTCGCGCAGCCGCATAACCGTGAAGTGGTGGAGCAGCTGCGCGCTGCGGGTCTGAGCTGGTCCGAAGGGGCGGGTGCCGTGGCCAGCCTGGCGCCGCAGCCGTTGGCCGGCAAGACGCTGGTGCTCACCGGTACTTTGCCCACACTGAGCCGCGACGAAGCGAAAGACCTGATCGAAGCCGCCGGCGGCAAGGTCTCGGGCTCGGTGTCGAAGAAGACCCACTGGGTGGTGGCCGGAGCCGAGGCGGGCTCCAAGCTCGAAAAGGCGCGTGAACTGGGTGTGCCGCTGCTGGACGAGGCGGGCCTGCGGGCGCTGTTGGAAGGTGGTTGAAGCGACGGCAGCGGTGCGCCGCGTGGCGTTGCTGGGCGGTGAATCCAGCGGCAAGACCACGCTGGCCATCGCGCTGGCCGAGGCTCTGCACACCGTCTGGGTGCCGGAGTACGGCCGCCAGTTGTGGGAAGAACTGCGTCAGACGCTGGACGTGGCGCAGCTGGTGCACGTGGCGCAGCGCCAGGTAGAGCTGGAAGACCGCGCGGCGACACAGGCGACACCGGCGCAGGGCTGGCTGGTGTGCGACACCACGCCGCTGACCACGTTGCAGTACTGTCTGCACGACCACGGCCAGGCGCCGCCTGAGTTGCACGCACTGGCGCGGCGCCATTACGACCTGCAGGTGCTGTGCCTGCCCGATTTCGCATTCGTGCAAGACGGCTGCCGCCGTGACGATGCCTTCCGCCAGCAGCAGCACGACTGGGCGCTGCAGCAACTGGCGGCGCAGGGCGTGCAGCCGCTGGTGGTGCAGGGCCCGGTGCAGCAGCGGGTGCGGCAGGTGGTGTCGGCTCTGCAGGGTCTGGGCCGCAACGGGCAGGCTCGAGGCCGGCCCGAGGCCCCGGTTTGAGCAACTCGGGTCCTGGCGCTTGCCAGCCCACTGCAGGCGTGCTCGAATCAGGCCGCAGATCAACAGGTACATGCCAACAGGTACTGACCTACAAGTACAAGTCAACACGTACCCACCAACGGGTACCCAGCTACTAAAAACCAACAGGAGACGATGCTTATGAAACCGAATCGAATGTTCGCTGCTGCCGTGATGGCGGCTGTTGCAGCCACCGCGTCGCTGGTGGCCGTGCCAGCCCACGCCGCCTGCATGACCGACGCCCAGGTGACTGCGCTGTTTGATGCCTACAACCGCGCCGAGCCTGCAGCCAACCCCGATGAACTGAGCGCGGCCGATGGCGAGTGTTCGCGCGCGAAGTTCAACCGCATGCTCGCTTTGCAACTCGGTGACCCCGTGGGCTACAAGGCCGGCCTCACCAACCCGGCGGTGCAGAAACGCTTCAACGCCAGCGCGCCCGTCTGGGGCACGTTGTATGGCCCGATGCTGCTGCCCAACGGGGCCCGTGTCGCGGCCAACTTCGGTGCCCGTGCGCTGTTCGAAGCCGACCTGCTTGTGCGCGTCAGCAGCCAAGCCGTCAACCAGGCACGGTCGCCGCAGGACGTGATGGCGTCCATCGACCAGGTGATTCCGTTCATCGAACTTCCCGACCTGGTGGTGCAGGCACCGGGCAAGCTCAACGGCGCAGCCATCACCGCCATCAACGTGGGTGCCCGGCTGGGTGTGCTGGGCACACCGTTGGCCGTGCCGACCACACGCGCCGAACGCTTCGCGCTGCAGGATGCGCTGCGCGACATGACGGCCATCGTCAGTGTCGACGGCACCGAAGCCGACCGCGGCAAGGGCAGCGACGTGCTCGAGCACCCGTTGAACGCCGTCGTCTGGCTGGTGCAGGACATGGCCCGCCACGGTGTGGCGCTGAAGGTGGGTGACGTGGTCAGCCTCGGCAGTTTTTCCAGGCTCTTGCCACCCAAGCCCGGCATCGCGGTCGAGGTGGTTTACTGGGGCCTGCCGGGCACGCCGAAGGTGCAGGTGTCGTTCAAATGACGGTGCGTGAGATCCTGAAGATGGGCGACGCGCGTTTGCTGCGCGTCGCGCCCCCGGTGTGCAACTTCGGCACGCCCGAGTTGCGCGCGCTGGTGGTGGACCTGTTCGAGACCATGGAGGCGGCCGATGGCGCCGGCCTGGCCGCGCCGCAGATTGGCGTCGACCTGCAGCTCGTCATCTTCGGCTTCACGCAGAACCAGCGCTACCCCGAAGCGCCGCCGGTGCCGCCCACGGTGCTGGCCAACCCGGTGATCACGCCGCTGGGAGATGAAACCGTCGACGGCTGGGAAGGTTGCCTGTCGGTGCCGGGCTTGCGCGGTCTGGTGCCCCGTTACGCCCGCATCCGCTACAGCGGCTTCGACGCCGAAGGCCAGCCCATCGAGCGCGAGGCCGACGGCTTTCACGCCCGCGTGGTGCAGCATGAATGCGACCACCTCATCGGCCGCCTGTACCCCACGCGCATGACCGACCTCACGCAGCTCGGCTACACCCGTGTGCTGTTCCCCGATCTCGACCCCGCTGCTGACGACTGACAGCGAGGCCGGCCCTGGTGCTCATGGTGCCCCTGGCGGCCTTGGCACTTCTTGCACTTCCGGCATCTCTTGGCCCCTGACGCTTTACAGGCTTTACATCACCCGTGTACACCCGGCGACCACGCGCGGCGTTGTGTGCTGATGGCACACACCCGCACCGCACCGCCCGTGGCCGGCCGACGTGACCGGCTCACGCTGTTGAGCCTGTGGTTCCTGCCGCTGGCGCTGGGCCTGTGCCTGTTGCTGAGCACTGGCCTGGCAAGGGCGCAGGACGACCCGCCGGGCCGCGTCGGGCGCCTGGCCAACCTGCAAGGGCAGGTGTCGTGGTTCGACCATGAACAGGGGCAGTGGACCGACGGCGACCGCAACCGCCCACTGACCACCGGCGACCGGGTCTCCACCGGCGCCGACGGCCGCGCCGAACTGCGCGTGGGCTCCAGCGTGTTGCGCCTGGCCCCCACCACCGAAGTGGAAGTGCTGCGGCTGGACGACGAGCGCATGGCCTGGCAGCTGCACCGGGGCTCCCTGGCGCTGCGCCTGCGCACGCGTGAAGCGGCGCAGGAGACCGAACTCGTCACGGGCGAGGTGCGCCTGCAGCCCGAGCGCGCCGGCCACTACCGCTTCGACCGCATCGACGACACCACGGTGGCCGGCGCCTGGCGCGGCAGCCTGCGCGCGCAAGAGGCCGGCGGGGCCGTCGTCATTGAAACCGGCCAGCGTATCGAGTTGTGGCGCGAGTCGGGGCGGGACAGCAGCCGCTGGTCAGGCGAAGGCGCCACGCTGCGGCAACGCGCCAGCCGTCTGGTCGACGACGAATTTGCTTCATGGGCGCTGGCCGAAGACCGGCAGGACGAGCGCAACACCACTTATCGCTACGTGTCGCCAGAGATGACGGGCGCCGAAGAGCTGGACCGCCACGGCCGCTGGGATCAGCACCCCGAGTACGGCGCGCTGTGGATTCCTGTCGTGACGGTAGCCGACTGGGCACCCTACCGCTATGGCCGCTGGGCCTGGGTACAGCCCTGGGGCTGGACCTGGGTAGACGACGCGCGCTGGGGTTTTGCACCTTTTCACTACGGTCGCTGGGTGAACTGGCGCGGGCGTTGGGGCTGGTCCCCGGGCGCTTATGTGGCGCGGCCGGTGTTTGCGCCCGCGCTGGTGGCCTGGGTCGGCGGGCCGCGGCTGGGGGTGTCGGTTGCTATTGGTTTGCCCGCCGTGGCCTGGGTACCTCTGGCGCCGCGTGAGGTGTTCGTGCCTCACTACCGGCACACGCCGTCGTATGGTGGCCGCGTCAACGTGCAGCTGCCACAGCCGCGCCACCCGCCCCGCCACGGGCACGGGCACGAACTGCCGCCGCCCGCTCATCAGCCCGGGCCGATCATGTACAGCAACCAGGGCGTGCCTGGCGCAGTGACGGTGGTGCCGCGCGATGTGCTGCTGCAGCGCCAGCCGGTGGCACGCGCTGTGGTGGACGTGCCGCAGGCGCCGCAGCGCCCTGGCGCCCGCGCGCCCCTGCCGGCGTGGGAAGCCGTGGCCCCGCCGGCCATCGACAGGCCGCAGCAGCCTGCTTTCGAGCGCCAGGAACGCCCCGATCGCCGCGCCTGGCCCGAGCGCCGGGAGGATCGCGACGCGCGAGATCGACGCGACGCGCGAGATCAGCGCGATGAACGCAACCCGCGAGATCAACGCGACCAGCGTGAGCGCCGTGAACCCATTGCTTCGCCTGGCTTCGGTGCCGAAGCGTCGCGGCCTTCGCCAGGCCCCGCGCTGCCGCCGCAGCAAGCGCCTGCCGGTGCGGGTACCGCGCCACCGGAGCGCCAGCCGCCGCAGCCTGCACGGCAGGCCACGCCGCCGCTGGCGCCGGCCGTGGCAGCTCCGGAAGGTCCCGTCAGCCCCCATGTCCAGGTGCCACCAACTGAACCGCAGGCGCCGCGCGACGGTGGCCGTGGGCGTGACGGGCGCGCTGTCGACAGCCGTTCGCAGGACATGCCCCGCTGGTCAGATGGCCGCCAGCAGCCTGGCGCGCGGGTGGCCGAACCCGTGCCCGCCGAGCGGCAGCGGGCGCCCGACCCGGCCCGGGCGCCGGGGCTGCCTGCGGCTGCACCAGCCCCGCCTGCTGCGGCACCAGCACCGCCTGCCATGGCACCAGCACCGCCTGTTGTGGCACCAGCCCCGCCTGTCGTGGCACCAGCGCCGGCGACCAGACCGGCGCCCACGCCGCCGCCGACAGTTACACCTCAGGCTGCACCCCAGGCCGCACCCCAGGCCGCCCCAGCCAAACCGCCCGCCGCCCCTCCACCAGCCCCTTCGGCGCGTCCGGAGCGGCCCCGCGACGCCCAAGCTGCCGACCGGCCTGCGGCGGTGGACAAGCCCGCCCGCAACCAGCCGGTCGATCCTGAAGAGGGCCGCAAGCGCGGCCCGCAGAGCCGCGACCGCGATCGCGAAAACCTCCGCTAAACGGGGCGGTGCATCGGTATGCGGCGCAGCGCCTGCACCGCAGCCGCGCCGACAATGCAGCCGGCCGTCAATCCGCCCAAGTTCCCTTATGCGGGGCAGCGCCCCGCAGCATGGAACACTTCCACGTCAAGGGTGGCCCGTCAGCGCAGCAGTGGCTTGAGCACCGGCCACACGTTGTCCAGCATGCGCGGCTGCGCTTCGGCCTTGGGGTGGATGCGGTCAGCCTGGAACAGCTCTTCGGCGTTGGCCACGTCGGCCACGCCGGCCAGAATGAAGGGCACCAGCGCCGCCCCCTCGGCGCGCGCCACGTTGACAAACAGCGTCACCAGACTCTCGCTGTAGCTGCGCCCGTAGTTGGGCGGCACGGCAATGCCGGCAATCAGCACCTGCGCGCCCGCAGCCTTGGCGGCCCGCGCCATGATGGCCAGGTTGTTTTCAGTCAACTTCAGCGGCAGGCCGCGCAGCGCGTCGTTGCCGCCGAGTTCGATCACCACCACGCGCGGCCGGTGCTGCGCCAGCAACGCCGGCAGCCGCGAACGGCCGCCCGAGGTGGTGTCGCCGCTGATGCTGGCGTTCACCACCTGCCAAGCCAACTTGTCGCGCGCCAGGCGCTTTTCCAGCAACGCGACCCAGCCGCTGCCACGTGCCAAGCCGTATTCGGCCGACAGGCTGTCGCCCACCACCAGCAGACGGGGCGCAGCGCCCTTGCCTGTGCTGCGGGTTGCGGCTGCGGTTGCGGCTGCGGCTGCGGTTGCGGTTGCGGTTGCGGTTCCCGGTGCACCCCCCAAGCCCTGGGCGAACGGGGCCATGGGCGCGGCCGCCGACAGTGCCAGCGCCATGCGGCTACAGTGCAGGCACCACGCGCGCCGCGTCAAATTGATTGGATTGATGTCCGAAGCCCTCATCGAAGTCGTGAATGTCACCAAGCAGGTGGCCGATTCCACCGGGTCTTTGACCATTCTCCACGAGATCAGTTTCGAGCTGCAGGCGCAACAGTCGGCGGCCATCGTGGGCGCGTCGGGCTCGGGCAAGAGCACCTTGTTGTCGATCCTGGCCGGGCTGGATACCCCCAGCAGCGGCACGGTCAAGATAGCGGGCACCGACCTCTTTGTGCTTGACGAAGACGCCCGCGCCGCACTGCGTGCGCAGCAGCTGGGTTTCGTGTTCCAGAGCTTCCAGCTGCTGGGCAACCTGACGGCGCTGGAAAATGTGATGCTGCCGCTGGAGCTGATGGGCCGCAACGACGCTCGCGCGGCCGCCACCGACATGCTGGCCCGCGTGGGCTTGTCGGAACGGCTGCGCCACTACCCCAAGGTGCTGTCGGGCGGCGAGCAACAACGCGTGGCGCTGGCACGTGCCTTCGTGGTGCAGCCCGCGGTGCTGCTGGCCGACGAGCCCACCGGCAGCCTGGACTTCGCCACCGGCGAAAAGGTGATGGCCCTGATGTTCGAGCTGAACCGCGAAGCCGGCACAACACTGGTGATGGTGACGCACGACAGCAGCATCGCGGCGCGTTGCGACCGTCAGTTGCACATCGAGGCCGGGCGCTTGCTGCCCAGCTGACAACGGCCGTGCGAAGCTGATGCAGCAGCTTTGCTGCGCCGGCTCGGCAGCCAGTCAGTCAGTCAGCCAGCCCGCCAGCCAGCCCGCCAGCCCGCCAGCCAGCCCGGCGCAGCCCTCAAGCGCGACAGACCCAGTCTTCCAGCAAGCCGCGCGTGTGCACGCTTTCGCCAGCCCGTTCATGGGCCCGGCGCGTGGGCGTGCCGGCGGTGATCCACGCCACCAGCTGTTCACCGGGGTCGCAAAAGGCGCTCTGAAGTTCAGCGTCGCGGATCGAAGTGCCGCTCAGCACCTTGGCGCCGAACCCCTGCAGGTGCAGCGCGTTGATGAAGTTCATCAACGCGGCGCCAGCGGCCAGCCACTGCTCATGCTCCGGGGCGTCGATCAGGCCGGGTTGCAGACGCACCACCAAGGCCACCAGGGCAGGGCCGTTGTGTGCGCGTTGCCGTGCTGCCTGCCCAGCGGCGGTGTCGGAGCCGCGGCGCAGCGCGGCACGCTCGAACAACTCGGCCAGCACGACGCGCTGTGGGTCGGGTATGCGCACGAAGCGGTAGGGGCGCAGCTGCAGGT
>JBBQMM010000104.1:0-11200 GCA_038328935.1 Burkholderiales bacterium | reverse complement strand
ATCCAGATCGATCGGCTCGCGCAGTGGTTGTTCGCAGTACCAGGGCATGTCCATGAAGACTTCCAGGCGGTTGCCCTCGGGGTCCCGAAAGTAAATCGATATGGCATTGCCGTGGGTGGCGCAGATCAGCTCGGTCACATCGGGGTCGGCTTTGACTCGGTCACGCACAGTACGCAGCGTGGCCAGGTCGGGCACGCGCAAGGAGATCTGGTTGATCACGCTGTAAGACTGATCGACGGGCCTGCCGTTGGCCAGCACGAGTTGATGGTGCTCGCTCGGGTCGCGGCTCAGAAAGACCAGCTGGACGTGTCCCAGATCGCCCCGGTCAGTCTCAAAAAAGCACATGACGTCTTTGTAGAAGCGGGCCATGCGTTCGAGATCACGCACATAAAAGCCCATGTGGCTGAAGGAAAGCGAATTGCGTTGACCCAGTGGATTGGACATCTCGACCTCTTTGCATGAAAAACTGCATTGATTCTAGGATTCATAAAGTCTAAAAAACTAGTGGTTTATCCTATTATGAGAATTATTGATTTTTATGATCATTCGACAAGGCCCACACGGGCTTGACCCTCACACCTCAGGAGACACCCCATGAATCGCTCTACCCGTCGTTTCGGTTTGGCCGCCCTGGCCTTGACTTTGTTCGGCGCCTTGCCTGCCATGGCGCAGGACTATCCCAACAAGCCCATCAAGATCATTGCCCCGTTTCCGGTCGGCACAGGCCCCGATGCCAACACCCGGGAAATTGCCCTTGAGCTGTCCAGGGTGCTGGGCCAGACGGTGGTGGTTGAAAACCGCCCGGGTGCCTCAAGCATGATCGGCATGGAAGCAGGAGCCAAAGCCGCTCCCGATGGCTACACGCTGGTCATGGGCTCAACAAGTTCGCTCTCGGTTGTGCCGCAGCTCTACAGCAAGGTGCCTTACAAGACCGGCGACTTCACGCCTGTCAGCATTGTGGGCTTGCTCAATACGTCGTTGACCGCCAATGCCAATGTGAAAGAGAACACTGCCAGGGAATTGATCGCCCGGCTGAAGGCGCAACCGGGCTCCGTCGTGGCAGCCACTTCTGGCGTGGGCAGCTATTCGCATCTGGCTGGCGAGTGGTTTGCTGCCGGCGCAGGCACCAAGATGGACTTTGTCCCCTACAACACCAGCAGTCCCTACGCTGATTTGCTGGCCGGCCAGGTTCAGGTGATATTTGATGCTCTGCCCGCCGCCATTGGCAACGTCAAGGCGGGCAAGCTCAAAGTCCTGGCCCTGACGGGCAAGACCAGGCACCCGAACTTCCCGGATGTGCCAACTTTTGCAGAAGCCGGTCTGCCCGACTACAGCCCGACGGCCTGGATCGGTTTGTTGGCGCCAGCCGGTACGCCCCCCGCCATCGTGAACAGGTTGAGCGAAGCCATGCAAAAAGCCACCACGCAAAACCCGGAGCTCATTGCCAAGTGGCGCTCTTATGGTGGTGAACTCAAGGCCATGACGCCCGCTGAATTCAGCGCCTTCCTCAGGCAGGACTATGCCTTGTGGGGCGCGGCCATCAAGAACGCTGGTGTGAAGCTGGACTAAGAGCAAACATGTTTGAGCGACGTCAACTCCTGCTCGGTGCCGGGGCGGCGGCTCAGGCTCACCCGCACCCTTGATGGGGGAGTACTTCAAGCAGTTGACGGGCACCTTCATCCTGCATGTGCCCTACCGTGGTCCTGTGGAGGCTTTGCAAGACCTGATCGGCGAACAGTCCGACATGATGTTTGCCTCGTTTGCAGCTGCCTTGCCGCACATCAAAAGTGGCCGTTTGCGTGCCCTCGCCGTCACGTCTACTGAGCGCCTGGATGTTTTGCCAGATACGCCCACGTTTGCACGGGTCGGCTTTCCCCAGTTCGATGTGCGTGACTGGGCCGGTCTGGTCGCTCCAGCCTCGTTGCAGCCCTGCATCGCAGAGCGACTCAACGCGGAAGTCGTGAAGGCATTGGCAGAGCCTGGCTTTTCCCAGCAGTTTTCCCAAATGGGCAGAAGTCGTGCAGCGCTCAAACATCAAGGCTGAATGACGATGCCCCTGACAACATTGGATTTCTTTCCAGGCACCGCATCACCATGCCGGCCGCGCCACAGTACGATCAAACTGCCAGCGTGTGCAAGCATCTGCGCTCGATCAACAACTGTGAAGTCTTCCATGTCAAATCTCCGGGTCGCGTCCCTGACCTGCCTTGCGATGCTGGCTTTTGCCGGCAACTCGCTCTTGTGCAGGGCTGCACTCAATCACACCAGCATCGACGCCGCCAGCTTTACCGCCATTCGCCTTATCTCCGGTGCGCTGATGCTTGGCGCGGTCGTCAGGCTGCGCGGCAATCCCGCTCCGGGCAGTGGCAGCTGGCTATCAGCGCTGGCCCTCTTTGCCTATGCGGCCGGATTCTCGTTTGCCTACGTCAGTCTGCCTGCGGCGACCGGTGCCTTGCTGCTCTTTGGCGCGGTCCAGGTCACGATGATCAGTCATGGCCTGTGGCGCGGCGAGCGCTTGCGTGCACTGCAGGTCGGCGGGTTTGTGCTGGCCTGCGCAGGCCTTGTGGGCCTGTTGCTGCCGGGCCTGACGGCGCCGCCATTGATTGGCTCCGCACTGATGGTGGTGGCGGGTGTGGCCTGGGGCATCTATTCGCTGCGCGGCAAAGGCGCCGGCGACCCCACGAAGGTCACGTCCGGCAATTTCCTGCGTTCAATCGTATTTGCGTTGGTGTTGAGCGCAGCCTGTCTATCGCAGCTGTCGCTGGACCCTGCGGGCATCGGGCTTGCGATTGCCTCGGGCGCTCTGGCTTCAGGTGTCGGCTATGCGATCTGGTACACGGCGCTGCCCGCGTTGCGGGCGACCACGGCTGCGACCGTGCAGCTTTGTGTTCCGGTTCTTGCCGCGGCTGGTGGCGTGGCACTCTTGGGTGAGCCTGTTACTTTGCGTCTTTTAGCTGCTTCGGCCGCTGTTCTCGGTGGGGTTGCACTGGTGATTTTGCAGGGCCGACCTGCACGCGCCAGCCCGCCCGATTGAAGAACACGCTGGCGCTGATTGACCCGTTATTGGCCTGCGCATTTCAGTTTCACTGCACGTCACGAAAACAATTGCGCTGCCAGAGCCGGCTTGCCCAGCTGCTCGCGCCACCACTGCAATGCGCGGCCGCTCTCGCCTGCGCGCCAGGCCAGCGTGCTCTGGCCGGGAGGGTGGGGCGTCTCCACATTCAGCAGCACCAGGGTGCCCGCTTCCACATGCGGCCTGGCAAGCCCCTGGGGCAGGAAGCCGCAGCCAATGCCCAGCAGGATGGCTTGCAGCTTGGCCCGTGCGTCAGGCACCGAAAGGCACAGCCGGTTGGCCAGCAGTCCGTAGGGCAGGTGAGGCAGGCTGCGGCTGGTGTCGGCCATGATGACCGAGCGGTATTCGGCGATTTCTGCGTTCGGGATTTTGTCTTTGCGGCCGGCCAGCGGATGATGCGCCGCCACTGCCAGCACGAACTTGATGCGGCACAACGGCGCCGACTCGAAGCCTCCACCCGCTGGCCCATCGGCTGGCGCGCCCACTGCCAGGTCGGCACGGCCTGACATCAGCGCATCCCAGGTGCCTGCGGCGGCTTCGCGGCGCACATGCAGCGACGTATGCGGCGCAACTTTGAAGAACTCGTCAAACAGCGGCACCAGCGGCTGCATCGGGATGACTTCGTCCACGCACAGCACCAGCGAGCGTTCCCAGCCGGTGGCCAGTTGCTGCACTTCCTCGTCGAAGGCCTCGGCTTGTGCCAGCAGGTGGCGGCCGCTGTCCAGCAGGGCGCGGCCCCGGGTGGTGAAGCGCGCGCTGCGGCCTGAGCGGTCAAAGAGGATCAGGCCCAGGTTCTCTTCAAGGTTGCGGATGGCGTGGGTGATGGAGGAGGTCACCACGCAAAGCTCCTGCGCGGCAGCAGCGAACGAGCCCTGCCGCTCGATGGCGTCGAGCAGGCGCAGGCTGTCCAGGGAGACTCTTTGCTGTCGTTTTGTCATTGTTGGGTCATCGTTGGGTCACCGTTCAATCCTGTGCAACGCCGCAGCGAAAAACAATCATTAGACCGGCCCGCGCCGCGCCGATAAGCTCCGGCCGTCGATTGGCAAAGAGCCAGAAACCAAGTCTCAAGGGCAAGAGGATATGACGGATGAACGGCATGGATCACCAGCAGGCAGGCACACCAGTGCATTTTGACGTAGCCATTGCGGGCTATGGGCCGGCCGGCGCCACGCTGGCGGGCCTGCTGGGCCGCCGAGGCCTGTCGGTCGGCGTGTTCGACAAGGCGGTGCAGATTCATGCCCAGCCTCGCGCGGTGGGTTTTGACCATGACGCGATGCGGCTGTTCCAGCGCATCGGCATTGCGGCGGACCTCGCGCCACATGTGGAGCATTTCCGCGATTCGCAGTACCTGGGCGCTGCCGGCCAGGTGATCCAGAACGTGCGGCGCATGCCGCCGCCGCATCCCTACACCTGGGCGCCCAACTACACCTGCGACCAGCCGGGGGTGGAGGCCGTGCTGCGCAGCGCGGTGCAGCGGATGGGCAATGTCCATGTGGCCACGGGTTGCGAACTGGTGGATGCGCGGGACGAGGGGGAGTGCGTGGCCTTCGAGCTGCGCGATGCGGCCGGCCGGCTGCATTCCCATACGGCTGACTACCTGGTGGGCTGCGATGGCGCGTCCAGCACCGTGCGGCGGCTGATGGGGGTGGAGCTTGAAAGCCTGGACTACGACGAGCCGTGGATCGTGGTCGACCTCAAGGTTGATGCTGCCGTGCTGGCCCGCCTGCCCGCCACCAATGTGC
The DNA here is from genome assembly GCA_038328935.1 of Burkholderiales bacterium. Lineage (GTDB taxonomy): Bacteria > Pseudomonadota > Gammaproteobacteria > Burkholderiales > Burkholderiaceae_C > Rubrivivax. Next base: position 6,385 of record JBBQMM010000104.1, on the reverse strand, counting down.
AGTACTGCGAACCTGCGCGGCCCTGCACCTATATCGTCTGCCCTGGCAACCACCGGCGCTGGGAATTCATGCTGCTGGACGGCGAGCCGCGCGATGGCGCGTTGACACCCGAACGCCTGTGGGCGCTGCTGGCACGCTGGCTCGCGCCGCATGAAGCCAGCATCTGGCGTGCTGCGTCGTATCGCTTTCATGCGCTGATCGCCCACGACTGGCGGCGCGGCCGCCTGCTGCTGGCCGGCGACAGTGCGCACCAGACGCCGCCCTTTCTCGGCCAGGGCATGTGCCAGGGCCTGCGCGACGCCGGCAACCTGGCCTGGAAGCTGGATCTGGTGATTCGCGGCCGTGCGGGTCAGGGCTTGCTGGACAGCTACACGCAGGAGCGCCGACCGCACGTGGCTGCAACCACTCGCATGGCCAAGCAACTGGGCCTCATGCTGTCCGAGCGCGATCCGGCGCGCGCCGCCGCGCGCGATGAGCGGATGCTGGCCGGCGCAGGCGGCAAGGCGCCCACCCTCATACGGCAGGATTTGATTCCAGGGCTTGGCGCAGGCCTGCTGGATCTGCATTCGGCCATGGCGGGCCAGCCCTTTCCGCAGCCACTGGTGCGGTGGGCCGCAGGGGAAGCTGCCCTGCTCGACGACGTGCTGGGGCCTTGTTTGCACCTTGTCGTGAACGGCCGTGGTGATACGCAGGCGCTGCGTTTGCAAGCGCAGGCCCGCGCTATCCCGCTGCTCGCTGTTGTGGACAAGGACGCGAGGGCAGGCCAGGCAACGGCGCCGGACGAAGGCCAGCTGCTGGAAGGTGAGGGTCTGGTGCAGCGCTGGTTTGCTGCAGCGGGCGCCTGCGGTGCGCTGGTGCGGCCCGATCACTACGTCTATGGAACCTTCAATACGGCAGAGGAAGCCGCCGCGCTGATGGACGCTGCAGGTCTTGGCTTGCGCGCAGAAGAGCCACCAGTGAACGCGGTGCAACGGTCCGTACAAAAACCATCACTAGCCGCGCCGGTGGGCCGGTCCTAGACTTCATTCGCGAAAGCCATAAAAGGAGACAGACATGAATCACCAACGTCGCACCCTGTGCGCTGGCATTGCCGCCGCAGTTGCAGCGCCAGCGCTGCTGTCCGTGGGGGCAGCCCATGCGCAGACTTACCCGTCAAGGCCCATCCGCCTGGTCGTACCGACTCCGGCCGGCTCGGGCCCTGACTCCGACATGCGTCAGATGTCCGTGCATCTGTCGGCGATCCTCGGCCAGCCGGTGGTGATCGAAAACCGCCCCGGCGCGGCGACCCGCATCGCAGCGGAGGCCGTGGCGAAGTCGGCCCCTGACGGCTACACCTTCCTCGTCGGCACGCCCAGCCTGACGACCATGTCCTCGCTGTACCCGAAGATGTCGTTTGACCCCAAACGCGACCTCGTCCCGGTGAGTCTTGCGTCCATCACCAACTACACCCTGGCGGTCAATTCGGCCGTGCCGGCGCAGACCCTGGCCGAGTATGTGAAGCTGGCCAAGGCGGACTCACGCTACGCCAACGTCGGCACCCTGGGTGTCGGCGCGATCAACCACCTGACCGGCGCCTGGTTTGCCTCGCTGTCGGGCGTGGACGTGAAGTTCATCCACTACAACACGACCGGACCATTCACCGATCTTGTGAGTGGCCAGATACCCGCCACCTTTGACGCCATGCTGCCGCTGATCGGCCATGTGAAGTCTGGCAAGGTCCGTTTTCTGGGCATCTCCGGCAAGAGCCGCCACCCGCTGATCCCTGACGTGCCCACCTTTGCCGAGGCCGGCATGCCGACGCTGGAGCCGCTGGTGTGGATCGGCCTGCTGGCGCCTGCGGGCACGCCCCAGCCCATCGTCAACCGCATGAGTTCGGCCCTGTCGCAGGTGGCGAAGATGCCCGAAATCATGGCGCAGCGCCGTGCAGTGGGCAGCGAGTCCATGGGCACGACGCCTGAAGAGTTCGCCGCGTTCCTGGATACCGAGCGCACCAAATGGGCAGGCGTGATCGGCAAGATCGGCCTGACCCTGGAATGAAGGACGAGGCATGGATCTCGGATTGACGGGGAGGGTGGCGCTGGTGACGGCCTCCAGCAGCGGCCTGGGGCTGGCCTGCGCGACGGCACTGGCGCGCGAAGGCTGTGTGGTCACGATCAATGGCCGCGATGCAGCGCGCCTGGCGGCCGCCGGCGAGGTCATCGCCCGGGAAACAGGTGCACAGGTGAATGCTGTGGTGGCCGACATCAACACGGACACCGGCCGCCATGCGCTGCTGGCAGCCTGCCCCGATGCCGCCATCCTGGTCAACAACAATGCAGGCCCTGCGCCTGGCGCGCTGGCCGACTGGGACCATGCGGCCTGGCTGGCGGCGCTGGAAGCCAACCTGCTGGCACCGGTGCTGCTCATCCGGGCCTTGCTGCCCGGCATGCGCGCGCGCCGCTTCGGGCGCATCGTCAACATTACCTCCGCCATGGTGAAGAGCCCGCGGCCGCAGATGGCGCTGTCCACCACGGCGCGGGCCGGGCTCACGGCTTTTTCCAAGGCCATGTCGCTCGAGGCGGCGGCAGACAACGTCACGATCAACAACCTGCTGCCCGAGCGGATCGACACGCCGCGCCAGCAGTTCATGGCGCAGCGCATGATGAAAGCGCAGGGCATCGATATGGCGGAGGCGCGCAGGCGCATTGAGCAGACTATCGCTGCGAAGCGATTCGGCACGCCGTCAGAATTCGCCGATGCCTGCGCCTATCTCTGTAGTGCACAGGCAGGCTTTATTTCCGGGCAGAACCTGCAGCTGGATGGCGGCTCGTATCCGGGGCTGATCTGACACCATGACCGCCAGCACGTTCCGCGCGCATCTTCGCAGTCCGGACGACCCGCGCATCGCGGGCATCGGTGCGCTTGATGCCTGTGCATTTGCCGAACGCACGATGCGCAACGACAGGGCGCGTGCGCTGTTTGAAGGTTGGCTGGAACGCTACCGCAGCAGCGACTTCACCGGTATTACGAGCGATGGCCATTGCATCCCGGGCCTCTACAGCCTGGCGGCCGAGGGCGCGCCCGCCGGGGTCATGGCTGCTGCAGCCACGCAGGTGCTGGCACTTGCAACGCCTGCGCAGCGTGCCAGCCTTTGCCACCCGCTGGATGCGCGCGAATGGCGCGCCTGGATGAACCCCGAGGTCTACCTGCATCGCTTCGGCCTGCGGCTGGACGAGATTGACGCGCCATTGCGCGACGCCATCCTCTGCGTGCTGCAGGCCAGCCTCAGCCCCGAGGGTTTTGACAAGGCCCGCACATTGATGCGCATCAACCACTTCCTGGGGGAGTTGGTGGACGCGCCGCGCGTGATGAACGAGTTCAGCTACAACTTCAACTTTTTCGGCGTGCCGTCTGCCACAGCGCCCTGGGGCTGGAATTTTTATGGCCACCACCTGTGCCTGAACTGCCTGGTGGTAGATGGACAGATGGTGTTGACGCCGGTGTTCATGGGCGCCGAGCCCAACTGCATCGACACCGGGCCCTTCGCGGGTGCAAGCGCGTTCATCCAGGAAGAGGCACTGGGCCTGGCGCTGATGCGCGCCCTGCCGGCGTCTGTGCAAGCCCAGGCCAGGCTCTACGCGCGCAAGCGCGACCCGGCGATGCCGGCCGGCCGCGTGGCGTTTGGCGACGAGCTGACCCTGGCCGGCGCATTCCAGGACAACCGCGTCATCCCGTACGAAGGCGCGTGCGTGGCGGCCTTTTCGCAAGCGTCGCGAGAACTTCTGATGACGCTGGTCGAGACGTATCTCGCATACCTGCCAGCCGCAGCGCGTGCCGCGCGAATGGCGCAGGTCCGGCAGCATCTGGACGACACGCATTTCTGCTGGATCGGCGGTCTTGGCGACGACGACCCGTTCTACTATCGCATCCAGAGCCCGGTGCTGATCATCGAGTTTGACCATCACGCGGGTGTGTTCCTCTGCAATGCCGAGCCCGAGAAGTTCCACATCCACACCATCGTGCGAACGCCCAACGGCAATGACTACGGAATGGAGCTGGTGCGGCTGCACTGCGAGCAGGCTCACACACTGAAAGGATCTTGCTGTGAATGACGAAGAGATGTCGGTTCATGTCGCCTGTGGCCGCCTGCATGCGGCCTATTGCTGGGCGTTTGATAGCGTGGATGTCGACGCATTCATGGACTTGTTCACCCCCGATGCGCAATGGTCAAGGCCATCGGGCGAGCGGCTGACGGGGCATGCGGAAATACGGGCGGCATTCATGCAGCGAAAGCCTGGCATCGTGCTGCGGCATGTGGCGGCCAATGTGTTGATCATGCCCATGGGGGCTGGGCTGGCGCGGGGCCGGTCGCTGTCAACGGTGTACCGAGCCCTCGCCCGGGCGGACGGGCCACCGCTACTGGAAGCGCCTTTGCAGATCGTGGCTTACGAAGACCTCTACCGCCTCTGCGAGGATGGCCGCTGGCGTATCAGCCAGAGGGAAACACAGAGGTTGCTGGTCACAAGCTGAAGCCCTGAGCGGCGTCTGCACGCGAGCCGCGCGCATCAGTTGCCCGCAGGCGGCGCCGTTTCGTCGTCGGCTGGCGCGAGGGCCGCCCGCTCGGGTTTTGCATCGCCATCACCCTGCCGCGACTTTAGCGTCTGGCGCACTGCGGCCTTTTCACCGGCCGAAGCAAACTTGGAGTACCTGGAAAGGATAGGGACCAGCTGCGCGTAGATCTTGGGGCTCGCCGCGATGCATTCCTTCTGGTGGAGAAAGTCGGCCTCGCCCGAGAAGTTACCCACCAGGCCGCCAGCTTCCTGCACCAGCAGTGAACCCGCTGCCACGTCCCAGGGCTGCAGGCCGGTTTCAAAGAAGCCTTCGGTGAAACCGGCCGCGACGTAGGCGAGGTCCAATGCCGCCGAACCGGGGCGACGCAGGCCCGCACAACGCGGGATCACGTCGCCCATGATCTGCAGGAAGCGCTGCAGGTTGTCGCCTGGGCGAAACGGGAAGCCGTGCGACAGCAGGCTTTCTTCCAGCCGGATGCGCTTGCTCACCCGCAGGCGGCGGTCGTTCATGAACGCTCCGCGGCCCTTGGTGGCGGTAAAGAGGTCATTGCGCGTCGGGTCGTAGATGCAGGCCTGCTCGACCTTGCCCTGCACGGCCAGCGCGATGCTGATGCAGTAGACAGGAAAGCCGTGGATGAAGTTGGTGGTGCCGTCCAGCGGGTCGACGAGCCAGACGAACTCTGAGTCTTTGGCACCGTATTCCTTGCCCGATTCTTCGGCATGGATGCCGTGGCCGGGGTAGGCAGCCAGCAGCGTTTCGATGATGGTCTGTTCGCTGGCCTGGTCGACTTCCGTCACATAGTCGTTCACCTGTTTCTGCGAGATGCGCACGGACTCGATGTCCAGTGCCGCGCGGTTGATGATGGCGCCGGCGGCGCGGGCGGCCTTGACGGCCACGTTAAGCATGGGGTGCAGATTGGGTGAAGACATAAGTTGTGAGGGAAGAGCAGTTGGCCCTGCATTTCGTCAATGCAATTTCCGGCAATGCGGATGGGCAAGGGGATTATTTTCCCATGAAACCATTGCGGCCCCGAAGGCGGGGTCTCAGGCTGGGGGAAATCGGGGCATGGTCACGGTGAACGTGGTTCCCTCCCTGGCGGTCGACGCGACGGTCAGCGTGCCGCCGTGCGCCGAAACGATTTCCTTGCAGATGTACAGGCCCAAACCCAGCCCGCCGGGCTCGCGCCGTTCGGCACCAACACCGCTCTGGGAGCCGCGGACCAACGGCTGAAAAATCCGGTTCAGGTCCTGTGGCTCAATCGGCACGCCGCCGTTGTGTACCGAAAAAATAACCTCCTGCGGCGTGGACCACATCTTCACCGTGACCGGTTCGTTGCGCGACCCATAGGAAATTGCGTTTCCAAGCAGGTTTGACAGCAACTGCCCGATGCGGCCTTCGTCCCAACTGCCGTCGAAATTGCCCGAGCTTTCAAGGCGAAGCTGACGTGTTGGATGCCGCACCTGGCTTTCCTGCACGATCTTGACCAGCTGGTCAGCCAGGTTGCCAGGCTTGCGCAGAACAGGCATCACACCTTCGGACTGGGCGCGAGTGAAGTCCACCACCTGCTCGATCAGACTGTTGATACGCAACGCGCTATTGATGATGGGAGCGGCCGCCTTTTCGCTCAGCTGCCCTGAACGCACGAGATACTCCGCTGACATGCAGATGGTGCCAAGGGGATTGCGGATGTCGTGGCCCAGGATGCCGATAAACAAATCGGTCGATTTCTTGATTTGGCCCGTGTAGCGTCCCACTGACTCTGCGATGGCCTGGTCAATCGCTTCATTGAACCGGATCAATTCCTGAATGTTTGTCGGTTCGCTGTCGCTGCAGC
>JBBQMM010000103.1:0-11205 GCA_038328935.1 Burkholderiales bacterium | reverse complement strand
GTCATCGCGGCCAGGCCGGCAAAGGCGCCCACCATCATCAGGTCGCCTTGCGCAAAGCTCACCGTCTCGGTGGCCTTGTAGATGAGCACGAAGCCCAGCGCAATGAGCCCGTAGATGCAGCCTTGTGCGATACCGCTGATGAGCAGCTGGATCAGTTGCAACGGGGAGGTCCTTGGCAATGGTTCACCCGCACGATGCGGGGGCGCCTGAGCGGCAGCGCGATTCTGGGGCGGCCCCGGTCGTTTCTCGATTGGGGTTTATCGCAGGCCTGAAACGGGGGTGCAGGCCCCGCCGGTCAGTCGGTTTGTCAGTCGGTTCGTCAGTCGGTTTGTCAGTCGGTTTGCCACCGTCGCGACACCGGCGACGGCCGCACCGATCACGCGGCCATCGCGCCGAACTGCGCTTCCATCTCGCGCCGCACCGCGTAGGCCTTGGTGCCGGTGTCCATGGCCACGTCGGCCCAGCTCAGGCTCTGGCCCTTCTTCACCGGCCGCAACACCTTCACCTGGTGCGCCAGGCCCAGCGGCAGGCCGCCCACTTTCAGCGACGTGGCGGCCGGCAACAGCTTGCCCCACACGGTGTAGCCGCCTTCGCCGTCCAGCAGCTCGCCCGGCATCAGGTCGCGCTTGGCGGTGGCCACCACGTCAGCGTTCCAGCCCTGCGCCACGCCGGTGGGTTCACCGCGCAGCATCACGCTGGCCACCGAGTAACCGACTTCCAGGCCGATCAGGTGCCAGCGCTTGTACAGCGTGAAGTAGCGGCCGCTGGGGTCGGTGTGGGCGTTGTATTCCTCGAAGCAGTTGCGGATGTAGTCGGTCTCGCCTTCCACCGTGACCCACACGCCCATGCGGATGTCGTAGGGAATCTTGCGGCCATCGGCTTCGAGCGACGAGATCACCTCCACCATGCCCTTCTTTTCGAGCACACCACCCTCGCTGATCGGGCGTGTGACGAAGGGAATGTCTTCCACGCTGGCCGGCGGGTAGAGCAGCCCGTTGCTGGGCACCGACAGGCCGGTGGCGTTGGCCACCGCGGTGCTTTCGATGCTGGGCTTGCTGCCGTCCAGGAAGCTGTTGAACATCTTCGGGTTCAGGCCGCCGCGCACCGCTTGCTCGGGCGTCAGGCCGTAGTAGCCCCACACGGTGTCGGGTGTGCTTTCGCAGAAATGCGGCAGCCACTTGTGGCCACGGCCGGCGGCCACCACCGGGAAGCCGCAGGTGCGCGCCCAGTCCACCAGGTCGCAGATGAGTGCGGGCTGGTCGCCAAAGGCCAGCGAGTACAGCACACCGGCCTGCGCCGCCCTGCGCGCCAGCAGCGGGCCGCAGAAGGCGTCGGCCTCCACGGTCACGTTCACCACGTGCTTGCGCTGTGCAAAGGCTTCCAGACAATGGTCCACCGCGGCCACCGGGCTGCCGGTGCATTCGACGATGACGTCGATGGCCGGATGGCGCACCAACGCCTGCCAGTCGTCACCCACGTGCGTGTTGCCGTCGCGCAGCGCGGCGTCCAGGCTGGCGGCCTGCACGCGCTGGGCCTCCCAGCCCACGCGTTCGAGGTTGCGGCATGCGGCCTCGGGCGACAGGTCGGCGATCCCCATCAGGTGAACGCCCGGCGTGCGCGGCACCTGAGCCAGGTACATGCTGCCGAACTTGCCGGCGCCGATCAGGCCCACGCGGATGGGGCGGCCTTGCGCAGCGCGCTGCTGCAGCTTGTGATGGAGGTTCATGTGAACACTTTGCTGTTGGATGCCGGGGTCAGAAGCGAATTGCGTGTCATTGAATCGGACTTCAGTGAATCGGACGTCAATGAATCGGACATCAGTGAAACGCGCATCGGTGAATCGCGCATCAGGCCGCCACGCTCAGTTCTTCGGTCGACGTCAGCAGCGCGCTGGCCGGCATGCCGTCCTTCCAGGGCAATTGCACCGGGTAGGGCTTGAGCAGGCAGTCATCCGGCAGGCATTCAATGGGCGTGAACTCGCGGTGCGCGATGTACTCGGGCCGCTTGTGGCGCCGGATGTGGTTGCTGACCGCGCACAGGCTGAGGTACACCGACACGCGGTTCCACGGCGACAGGTTGCTGGTGCTGGCATGCACCAGGCAGGAATGAAACAGGATCATCGAGCCGGCCGGCCCCTTGGGCGAGACGATGCCGCCGGGCACATAGCGACCTTCGGCGTCGAAGCCGCCGGGGCCGCCCGCGCGTTGCACCAATTGCGTGATGAGCGCGTTGTCCACCGTCCACAGCGGGTAGCTGGTGGTGGTGAGGTCGTGCCTGGCGTCGATGACACCCTTGCGGTGGCTGCCCGGGATGAACATCAGCGGGCCGTTGTATTCATTCACGTCGTCCAGGAAGATGGCCACGTTCATCGCGCGCTCGGTCGGCATCAGGTCGTCGTTCTTCCAGGTGCCGTAGTCCTGGTGCCACTGCCACACGTCGCCTTCGAAGGCCATCTTGCCGTTGATCTTGAACTGGTGCATGTACAGCGCTTCACCCAGCAGGTCTTGCACCGGCAGCACCATGCGCGGGTGGCGCGCCAGGCGCGCAAAGGGCTCGCTGTACAGGTGGGCGGCAAAGTTCGTGCGCACAGCCTCGCTGCCCCTTTCGCGCACGTTGTAGGCCTCGCGGCGCGCGTACAGCGCCGGCACCGCGTCCAGCAGCGTGTGCACTTCTTCGCGCTTGAAGATGCCGGGGAAGAACAGGTAGCCGTCGGTGTTGAAGGCTTCGCGCTGGCTCGGGGTGAGCTTCATGGGTCGTGTCTCCTGGGCTGGCGTTCAAGGGGCGGCCACACCGCCTCGGTATTCTGCATACAGACCATAAGGAACACGGCATGGTGCCGTCAAGCGTGAAAGCCCGAGACGACGGCGCGGGCGCGGGCGCCGGCGCGGGCTCAGCGGCGTGCGCGAAGTTACGCGCGAGCCAAGTGCACTGGCGCTTACCCGGCACGGATCCTGGTCATGGGGCGGGCTGTGGGGCGGGCTGTGGGGCCGGCCCGCCATCGAGCTGGATCGCCTCGCTTGCGAGGTAGGTCTGGAAGTCGGCGATGGGCATGGACGCCGAGCCGCGGGTATCCCCATCGGTCCAGCTGATCGTGGCGTCCAGTGCGGTCACATCGACCTCACATGGCCCCGGTCGAATGGTGATGTTGGCACCGTCGCCTTCGCGGTACTCGACCTTCCCCGTGATGCGCGCGCTGGTGGTCATGGCTGCTCCTGTTGCTGGTTGTGGGTGTGGGTGTGGGTGCGGGTGTGGTTCAGGGGGCTGCGCCGCACCCTGCGGTGGCGCCAGCGTGTCGGGCTGGCAGTGAGCTCTGTTGCCTGGTCGCAGTTCGGCCTTCACGGGCGGCGCGACGCAGCACCAGAACCGCGTTCGTGCCCCCGAATGCAAAAGAGTTGGACAGCATGACTTGCGCAGCCAGGCCCACGCGGGCGGTGTTGGCCACATAGTCCAGGTCGCAATCAGGGTCGGGCATCTGCAGATGCACGGTGGGCAGCGCGACCTCATGCTGCAGGGCCAGCAGCGACAGCACGCACTCCAGCGCTCCGGCCGCACCCAGCAGGTGGCCGTGCATGGCTTTGGTCGCGCTGATCGGTATGCGGTCGGCACGCGCGCCGAACACGGCCCTGATGGCGGCGGTCTCGGTGCGGTCGTTGGCCTGGGTGCCGGTGCCGTGTGCGTTGATGGCCTCGACCTCCTGCCTATCAACGCCCGCCGCGCGCAGGGCGGCGTTCATCGCTGCAGCCTGGCCCTCGACGCTGGGGCGTGTGATGTGGCTCGCATCGTTGGACTGTCCGTAGCCCAAGATCTCTCCGTAAAGGTGGGCACCACGTGCCACGGCGCGGTCCCAGGGCTCGATGACCAGCATGGCCGCACCTTCACCCAGGACCATGCCACTGCGGTTTTTCGAGAACGGCCGGCAAGACGCTGCCGGGTTCTCGACATCCATGGTGGCCACCGTGTGCAAGGCCTCCCAGGCCTTCATCGAGCCGGGCGACAAGGGCGCCTCGGACCCGCCTGCTATCGCCACATCGAGTTGACCACAGGCGACCCGCATCCAGGCCTCGCCGATGGCTACCGTCGACGACGAGCAGGCCGTCGAGTACGTCATGTTCGGGCCTCGCAGACCATGCTCGATGCCGATCCAGGCGGCGGCCGCGTTGTGCATGCCCATCAGGATGGTGAACGGCTTGATGCGGTCCGACTGTTCTCCGTAGAAGGTCTGGTAGCCGCCATCCATCGTCAGCGTACCGCCCATCCCCGTGCCGACGAACACGCCAGCACGCTCGCGGTCGATACCCTCCAGAGCACCCCTCGCCCCTTGCACGGCCTGGTTGGCGGCGAACAGCGCCAGCAGGCTGAAGCGGTCCAGCATGCGCGCCTTGCCAGGCTCGATATCCAGCCCTTCATCGAAGGTTGCCGTGGCCGCGATGGGCGCGGCAAGCCTGTTCGAAAAGGGCATTTCGAGCCGACGCACACCGGAGCGGCCCGCACGTGCGTGGCTCCACACCTCGGCGGCCGTGTTGCCCAGGGGCGACACCACCCCGATGCCGCTGACGGCGACCCGTCTCATTCGGCTTGCAGGGCGGAATGCCGCGTCAGCTTGGGAACGTTCGCGGCACTTTGCCTGGCCGCCAGTTCATCGATGAAGCGGACCACGTCGCCCAGCGTGGGCAGTTCTACGGGCTCGGATGGCAACTTGATGCGGAATGCGTCTTCAATGTTCCACAGCAGTTCAACGGTGCCCAGCGAGTCGATGCCCAGGCTTTCCAGCGGCGTGTCGAGCATCAGGCGTTCGGGCTGAAACTTGTAGTCCTTGACCAGAATGGCACTCAGGCGTTGGAAGGTCGTTGTCATGGCGAATCCTTTCGTGGGCAGGTCAACAGACCGGAGGTGCGCGAGCCGGCGCAGGCCGGGATGGCGTGGTGTGTGCAAGCACGGCAGGGTCCGATGCTACGGCGGTGCGCACCTTGCCGCCCCAGCGCGCACCCTGCGTCAGCAGCCCGGGCCACAGCCGGAGCAGCCGCATCAGCGCGCCCGCGCTTCGCGGTCGCATGGCGAGATGGGCGAAGACCGCGGCGACGCGCAGGCGGGGCGCGAACTCGCGCCGCCAGGCCGCCACATAGGCGCGCTGCAAGCCTGCTTGCGCGGCAGCGCCCGGCACTTTGTCCAGCACTTTGTCCAGCACTTCGTCCGGCACTGCGGCAGGCCGGTGCTGCCCAAGCAGATGCGAACACAACAACGCAGCGGACTGCAGCGCCATGCTCATGCCTTCCCCCAGAATCGGATGCGCCTCGCCCGCGGCATTGCCGACGCTGAAGATGCCGTCTGCGGCGTTCATCCGCACGCCGGGATCCAGCGGCCCCGACGCCAACCACGGCCCGTCGCGCGAAGCGCCCTGCAGCGCCTGTCGCACACCGGCGCACTCACGCTGCAGCCAGGCCTCGACGGCGCCGCTGGCACTCAAGCCGGGGGCGAGGCTGCGCAGATTGCTCAGGCGATCACGCCGGATGCAGCAGGCCAGCGTCATCAGCCTGCCATCGGCCACCACCATGCCGCCATAGCCGCCGTCCAGGGCCAGCACGCTGATTTGCCCGACGGGCAATGTCGAGCCGGAAAAGTTGGCCTTGAACGCGAACAGGTCGGCGGCGCTGCGCGACTGCCGGCGCTTGGGGCGGGCCGACGGCAGGTCCTCCCAGGAGCCGTGCGCATCCACGACGACACTGGCGCGCAGCCGCAGCAGCGCTGCAGATTCGAGCACGCGAACCTCGCAATGCCAGGCGCCGCGGCTGCCGAGAATGGCCTGCACGGTGCAGGGCTGAAAGACCACGGCGCCGGCGCCTCGGGCCTGCTCAAGCAGCAGGCTGTCCAGCGTCTCGCGGCCCAGGGCGCGCCCCCACGGGTACCGCTCGTGCGCGGCTGTCGGAAGGTCGGCCGTGACCGCCCTGTCACCCTGCAGCAGCGTGACCTGGCGCAACTGCGGCCCCGCCAGTGCATCGACGGCGTCAGCGATGCCCAGCGACTGAAGCAAGGGCAGGTTGCTGGCGGCGATGCACTCGCCGCACACCTTGCGACGTGGAAAACTTTGCCTTTCGATGAGGGCGACCGACCATCCGGCGCGAGCGAGTTGTAGGGCCACGGTCGAGCCTGCGGGGCCTGCGCCAACCACGACGACGTCGAAAGTGGTGCGTGGTGCCGGCTGCATCATGCAAGGTGCTTGCGCCGGGCACTGAAGCAGTGGCTGAACAACCCGGCCGCGTACTCCCGCAGCTGCCACCCGGTGCCCGCCGGTGGCCAGGCGGCCGTGATCTCGTGGTCACGAAAACCGGCGTGCACGCTCAACACGGCATCTTCGCGGGTGACAGCGTTGGCGCCCAGGGCGCCGACAAGATGGCTGCCCAACAGCGGCAACCATGACCGCTTGGGTTCACAGGCGAAGAACCGATCGCTGCGCAAGGCTGCCGCATCGAGCAGCAGCTTGAGCTGCGCGTCTTCGAAATGGTGCAAGAACAGGGTGGTGGTGATGAGATCCCACCGGTCGAACCCCGAGCCCGCCACAGCGGGTGCGGCACGCGCGGCCCACGTCAGCACATCGTCAACCTGGACCTGGGCCGACCACCCCAGCTCACGATAGGCGGCCAGGGTGGTGGCGCTGACGATGTCCTGGCGGTCCAGCAGCGTCAGTTGCACGGGCGGGCCGTGCGGCGCCATGGCGTGTGCGACGCCGAGCAGCAGGCTGCCGTCGCCAGCGCCTATTTCCAGCACCTTCAAGGGCGTGCCCGGGCTCTGCGGTGACAGCAAGCTGCGCCAACCCCGGGCCACGATGGATCGTGTGCCCATGGCGCGGTGCACGCGCACCAGATCGCGTCGCGAACGCCTGGCCGCCGGATCTTCGGGCGCCAGGTTGTCCAGCGTCTCTGCGGCCACGCTTCTGAGCATCGTCACTGCACCTCCAGCAGCGCGCCGTGGCAGCTGAAGCCGGCACCAAACGAGGACAACCACCACCAACCCGGCGCGGCCTCGTCGGTCAATGCCGCTTGCAACACGAAGTAGACGAAGGCGCTGGAAAGGTTGCCGTATTCGCGCAGCATGGTCGCGCTGTAGCGAAGGTCTTCGGGCTTCAACTCCAGCCGCTTCTCCAGCGCCTGAAGCACGTCGCGGCCACCTGCGTGCATGATCCAGGTGCCGACATCGCCTGGGTTCAGCCCGGCCCTGTTGAGCACGGTGCCCAGCACCCGCTGCGCGTAGTCTGCGGCCAGTGCGGGTACTGCGCGGGTCAGGATGTTGCGCAACATGCCGTCGCGCTGCTCGAACATCAGTGCGCCGCGTTCGGCCGGCTCGATCAGCGAAGTGCTGTCTTTCCACTCGACGCGCCTGCCCGACGGGCCCGCCTGCCGTGCCAGTACCGCCGCGCCGGCACCGTCGCCGAACAGGCAGGCACTGATCAGCACGCCCGGGTCGTTGTCAAGGTACATCGCAGCGCTGCTGACTTCGACACAAATGGACAGCACATGCTCGCAGCCACCGGCGGCGAGCAAGGCGTTGCCGAGCATCAGATTGGGCAGCGCAGCCGCGCAGCCCTGGCCCACGAGGTCGAAGGCCTGCACAGAGGGCCGCAGTCCGAGGCGCTCGACGACATGCCCCGAGAGCCCCGGACACAGGTACCCCGTGCAGGTGCTGACGACCACGGCATCGATCTGCGCGGCATGCAGCCCTGCCTGGGCCAGCGCGCGTTCACCGGCCTGTGCCGCGAGCAGCGGCGCGTGCGTCAAGAAGCGACGCGACAGCGTATTGGGGTCGATGGTGAAGACCTCGTCCAGCGATTCCACGGCCAGCCGGCGCGCCTCGATGCCGTTGTCTCGCTGCAGCACGGTTCTGGCGATCAGGTGCGCGCGACCGTCCAGCCGTTCGAACCACGCCGACTTCTCGAACGCCGCCAAGCACTCGGCCTTGGTGTAGCGCGCTGGTGGATGGGCAGTGCCGACGCCTACGATGTGCATCATGTCGCCTGCTCCGACGGGTTCGGCCGGGTTGTGGTCGGGATGGCTGCTGAGTTAAACGGGGCTGGTTTGGACGCTCGCTTCATAACGGGGTTGCGCTGGCCGATGCCGCCGACGACAACCCGGTGAACGAGCCATGTTCTCCCATTGCGACGGGTTTGCCGGCGACGATGGAAGCGAGCACGCCGAAGGCACGCACCATCTTGCTGTTCGGCGCGTCCCAGTAATCTGCTGCGTCGGGGATGAACTTCAGGAGCGCCAGATTCGGCGAATCCGGGCCATCCGGGAACCAGGGCTTGGCGAAGGCCGTCCACAGGCTCTTGATGCGCTCCCGGTCGGTGTCGATCTCGCCCCGGCCCGACAGCGACACATAAGTACCGTGCGCAGCGTCGGTGAAGCTGAGATTCGCGACACGGAGATGCTCGACCTTCGAGGACCGCAGGTCGGTGAAAAACCAAAGCGCGCCACTGGCGTCCATCTCCAGTGCCGTCATGGGTCGGCTGGCCAACGCGCCGTCGGCCTCGATGGTCGCGAGCATCGCAAACGGAATGTCCTCTATCAGCTTGGCGACTTGGGCGAGACTGGCTTGGGTCTGGGTAGCTATTTTCATCGGGGGTCCTCGGCTGTCGGGTGTGGAAGGCCGTACGCAGCGCGGAACATGGTTGCGGCTGTCAAACCTGGCGCTCCCGAAACTCAGGGCGCGCTGGCACGCTTGGCTGGTGTCAGCGGTGCGGAGTGGTCGTTGTTCTGACCGGCCATCGGCATCTGACTGGACTCCTGGGCACGGCTCATCGTTGTGTTGGACCGAGCGGCTGACGAAGCCGCCTGCGGCATCACTCCGGGCGTCAGCACTGCACTTGCATCGGGTACCGAGGTGTCGGACGGTGGCGAACTCACCGGCGCGGTCGCGGGCGGGCCCGAACTGATGACCGCGGCCGCGGGTTCAAGCGGAGCCTTGTTGCAAGCGCTCAAGGCCAGCGCGGTGAAGACGAGCACCACCGCGCCCGCCGCCGACAGCACGGTATGCGGCGCATTTGTTCGGGTGGCAGATTCATCTGTTGCGGGCAGGGCGGTTGAACACCGCTGGGCAAGAATGGAGGCGGATGGTTTCACGGTGTTCGTTCCTTGATCGTTGCAACCGAATCCTCGTTCCAAACTCACCCTGAATCGAGTGCTTGACACCCCGTCACCGCGTAGGACAGCGGCTCGTCAGAAGCCTGCGTGTCAGCAGTGGCGCAACTTCAGGAGTCCGCGCCTTCCCTGGCCGCCAGTGACTCCCTTCGGCAAGAGGAAGGGTCGTCAAAACGTCTGAAGCGCATCGCCGCTCAGCCGCTGGCCATGGGCTGCTGCTTTGGCACTTGGCCCCTGGCAAGCGCAGGCCGCGCGGCTCGATCAAACTACGCAGCGGCAGGCGCCGATTCGCTCCAGCCGCAGCCCCATCAGGTCGATGAGCTGAACCTTTGCATGAAACCGCTCCAATGCCAGAGACACCGATTCAGGAAACGAGAAACAAGCTTGCCAAGGTCTATGGTGTGGGCATCCTGATCTTTACGGGAATCGTGGGTCTGATCACCGTGTTCGCCGGCTTCCTGGCGCACTTGAACATGACCTGACGCCGACGCGCTGGGCGCGCCGGCCCGCGTCGCCCGCACTGGGCTGGGGTTTGCGGTCGTGGTGTGGCCGGGTTGCTGGTCTGCGGTATTCGGTATTCGGTCTGATGGCCGAGTCCGGGCTTGCGCTACGCCAGCACCGGTCGGGCTAGGCTTCGCCAGGCCATGGCCCGTGCAACGCCGGCTTCGCCAACAGCGCATCAACGCCCAGCCGCAGGACGCAAGGCGCAAGGCGCATGGCGCATGGCGCATGGCGCATGGCGCATGATCATCGGAGACTGGCCAAACGCCCAACCGCGGCCTTCAGCCTCAACTTGAACGGTCTGGGCCATGGTCGGGCCATGGCTGGGCCAGACTTGGGCCACGAAGCAAAAAGCCGCCCTTGCGGGCGGCTTTTGCCGATTCTTGCGTTTTTGTTTTTATTAGGGAATCTGTGGTTGCGGGGGCAAGATTTGAACTTGCGACCTTGGGTTATGAGCCTTTTGAAAAACTATGTACATGTTCAGAGTTTCTGTCGCTGCATAAGGTGTAAATCGTTGATCCATATGAGTTATCTGTCATCTCGGATGCAGGCATGGATGTCCGCTGGACGTTGATTGACGCCGACAGAACCCGAGTGGCATGGCTGAACCCACTCTCGAACTGACACACGAATTCGACCATTGGGTCACTTTCAGCAGGGACTGTAGGCGCGATTTTCACCAACGCAGTTTTACCTCGACGCAACAAGTCGCGCGCCGATTCGGCAGTACGCAAAGGCTTGTGCGCCATCAGAAAATTAGCAGCATCGAATCGACATACAACGAGTGCCTCACCGGATTGCTAGCCTGCAGCCGATCTGTCGTAGCCGCGGGCTCCCGTCGTCCGTACTGGCTCGTTGCTTGCCTGCTACTTTCTGCAACAGCAGTCGAGCAACCGATGCTTTGCGACGGGCGGCTCGGAGCACTTGTCTCAATACAACGTCGTTCTTGATGGTTCATTGGACAATGCTAGGCAGACTTCGGTGCTTGGTGGAAGCGACCCGAACTGTTAGTCGGTCAGCTCAATGGCACCTACGTCGAACGTCAAGATGACCTATCAATCGCGCGGGACGTGCTCGAGCCTTCCCGAAGGACGAAGAACACTCAGACGCAGGTTTACCTTCGGCAGTATTTTTAGTTGCTCCCGTTGGGCTTTGATTCTGCATGTATGCGGCAACGTCTGCAACCCGCGGCAAGATATGCGATACGCATAAATTCATTCGGAATTCGCTTCTGAGCGCTTCGCAACGCACGCCGTGCTCTTCGACGGGAAGCACTACAAACCCTCAAAAAAGCACCACAATACGCTTCGAATCGTTGTCGAGACTTGAGATATTGTTGATCCATCAATTTGATGGAAACTACCATGTCCAATTATCGACCCGACAACACGCACGCTCCTAGAGCAACAAATCCGACGGCAAACTATTCGGATGGCGCAGCGAACGATGGCGACTTTCGACGCAAACCACTCGCGGTTGCCATCGACGAACTCGGCACCGAACTGGCACAGAGCGGCGCACATGCAGATGCCGGCTTAGGCACGAACCCCGCCTTTTCGGACGAGGAACTGGTTCG
>JBBQMM010000102.1:0-11214 GCA_038328935.1 Burkholderiales bacterium | reverse complement strand
TTCCCGGGTTTCAAGACTTATCTCCTTAGGAGCTGCTTCGATGCTGCAGCGACGGATGATCGTGGTTAGCTGAATTTGTCTGAATGCTATTGGGTCTGCGAGGCCTGCTAGCACGCTAATATTATGTTTGGGGCCTAACGTATGGTTAAAGACATCGACATGTCTAGACATAATGCCGCCCACCGCGCCCGACGACATCTGGATATGTCCATATCTAGACAGGTCGACTCCAAGGCATGGACAGAAGTTGGCCCTACCTCCCCTAGCTCCATATCTCGAGCCAGCCAAGGGCAAAGACGCCAGGTCTGACGCTGCAGCCCCGTGCACTGCCCGTGGCGCCAGCCGGATAGCCGGGCGCCGTTGGCCTTGGTTTTCCCGGGCACCGGTGATCTGCAACGCGGGATGGTTCATCAATGCTCCCTATGAAGCGGCCCCATGCTCACCAGATGGATTCCGCGTTTTCCAAAAGGCTAACGCAGCCGAAGGGTGCCGTCCATCAGGTTGCGCCTTGGTGGGCATGCGCAGCAACGGCAGCCCAAAGGGGAAGTCCGCATCAGGCTGCAGGCCTCGACTGCAAAGCGCAGAAGCTTCGGGCGGCAGGCCCGCGCCGCGCGCGGTGGGTGTAGGGTCGAGCTGTGCCAACGCGTGCAGCGGGTGCTGCTGGCACCAGGCCCGCATTGGTTCTGCCTGGCCGCCGCCGCGGGCCTCGGTCCACAACGCCGACAGCGGCGCACCCAGGAGACGGTCGCCGGCGCCAAACGCGCCCGCCAGCACCAGGGCCTGGGCCAGGCCGAGCAAGGCCTGGGTGTTGTGCTGCAGCATGGCCGCTTGCGCAGGGCCCGTGGTCGCGCCGGCAGCGAGGTCTTGAATGGCAAACGGTGACATGGTGCACTCCTGACAGCAGGTTCAACTGGGCTCGACGCTAGGCAACGCCCGCGTCGCGATCACCCCCTGTGCAGAGGGCAAGCCGCGCCCGCTCAACCGAACTGAGGTGGCATGGCGCACGCGGCCGCAGACACTGGCGGCCCACCATGAACCCGCCCGCTCAGAGCCGTCCCGGGGCGCCGCGCCCGGCAGTGCCAGCCCGTTGCTGGCGCCACCGCCTTCGGTGACGCACGAAACGCCGGCCGGGCAGTTCGTGGCCACGGGTGTGCTGCTGCGCCCGCTGCAGGCCGAGCACGCACCGCTGGCGCAAGTGACGCTGAGCCGGCTGGAGCCGCACCGCGTGGCGCTGGAGCGTGCGCTGCGCGCCTTGCCACTGAGCGGCGGGCAGATGGCCGTCTGCCGCGAACTCCTGACGACGCCAGTCAAGGCTTCGGCCGCAGCTTGCTTTGGCTCCAGGCACACGTGCGGGCTGGCGTTGGTGCATGATCGATGCCCGGCCCGCCGTGCCACGGCTCGAGGTGCGGTTCGAGGTGCGGCTTGAGGTGCGGCAGGGGTGATGTGGCTCTTGGTGCGCGCACCGCCTTGCAATGTGCAGACAGGAACAAAGATGCCCAGTTTCAGGCCCTGGCGTGCACAGCACGCTGTCCCCGACTACCTCCATGGGTTGACCTGCGGCTGTGGCGGCCTGGGCCGTCGGGTCTTCACAGGGCTGCTGCTGGGTGGGGCGGCGGCCCCGGCGCTGGCGGCGATACCGGAGTGCGAGCGCTCGGTGGCCACCAAGCTGGTGCCGGCTTCACAGGTCGAGGACGCGGCGAAACAGCAATATGCGCAGCTGGTAGGGGAGGCGCGCGGACAGGGCGCGCTGGCGCCCGGCGACCATCCGCAGGTGCAACGGCTGCGCTACATCGCCGCCCGCATCGTGCCCTTGACGGCAGCCTGCAACGAACGCGCGCAGCAGTGGAAGTGGGAAGTCAACCTGCTGGGCAGCAAGCAGATCAATGCCTTTTGCATGCCCGGCGGCAAGATCGCTTTCTTCAGCGGCATCTTGAGCTCGCTCAAGCTCAACGACGACGAAGTGGCCGTGGTCATGGGCCACGAGGTGGCACACGCGCTGCTGGAACATGCACGCGAGCGCATGGCCAAGAGTGCCGGCACCAATCTGGGCCTGCGCATCGGCGCGGCCGTGCTGGGCCTGGGCAGTGTCGGCGACATGGCCGCACAAGGTCTGTCCGGTCTGGCCAACCTGAAGTTTGGCCGCAACGACGAAAGCGAAGCCGATGCGCTGGGCCTGGTGCTGGCCGCCAAAGCCGGCTACGACCCGCGTGCCGGTGTCTCGCTGTGGCGGAAGATGGCGGCCGCCACGGGCGGCAAAGCGCCCCCACAGTGGCTGTCCACGCACCCCGCGGGCGCCAGCCGCATCAAGGACATCCAGGGTCGGCTGCCGCGCGTGATGCCCGACTTCGAGGCGGCTGACAAACCTTCGCGGCGCTTTGCAGTGGCCCAGGCATGATGTGGCTGGCCAACCCGCTGCAGGAAGCGTCGCGATGAGCACTACAGTTGTCACAGCCGCAGCGACGCTGCGCGTTGAAGACATTGCCAACAGCCCCGACTTCCGGCCGCTGCACAGCATCCACCGGGTGGCGCACGAGTTGCGCTACGCGGGCAGCAACAACTTCGCCGGCATCAACCTGTACGGCACGCTGGACTGTGCCTGGCTGCGCACGGAGGCCGCCGAGGCCCTGGAACGCGCGGCGCAGTGGCTGCAGGACCACCGTCCGGACTGGCGCATCCTGGTGCTCGACGCGCTGCGCCCGCAGCGGGTGCAGGAAGCGATCTGGCGCGACGTGGCGGGCACACCCGCGCAGAGCTATTTCGCCAACCCGGTGTCGGGCTCCATCCACAGCTGGGGCATGGCCGTGGACGCCACGCTGCAGGACGCCGACGGCCCGGAAGTGGACATGGGCAGCGGCTACGACGAGATGCACGAACGTTCACACCCCGAACTGCACGCGCAGCTGCTGGCCAGCGGCGCCTTGCAGCCGCAGCATGTGCAACGGCGTGAGCTGCTGCTGCAGGCGATGGTGCACGGTGGCTTTCAGGGCATCGGCAACGAGTGGTGGCACTTCGACCTGGGTGACCGCCAGCGGGTGCGCCGCACCTTGCCGCGCGTGCTCTGAAGAACCGGCCCTCGCCGTGCCCGTGGGGGACCCGTGATGAACAACTTGCGCCGGCACTTCCTGGCCACCGCCACCGCGCGGGCTGCCGCCGCCGTGTCCGCAGTGGCGGCGGCCTCGGCCCCGGCCGCCGCAGCCGGCGCACGGGCCCCGGGCACACGGCCGGCCACGGTGCGCCCGCGCCGCTTGCAACCCGGCGACACCCTGGCGCTCATCAACCCCTCAGGCGCCGTTTACGAGCGCGCGCCTTACTCCCTGGCCATTGAATCGATGCAGGCACTGGGCTTTCAGGTGCGCGAAGCGCCCCACTTGCGCGCGCGCTACGGCCACCTCGCCGGCACCGATGCGCAACGCGCTGCCGACGTCAACGCGATGTTCGCCGACCCCGGCGTGCACGGCCTGCTGGCCATGAGCGGTGGCTCCGGCGGCAACCGCATGCTGCCGCTGCTGGACTACGAGCTCATCGCGCGCAACCCCAAGTTCCTGGGTGGCTTTTCCGACCTCACCGCGCTCATCAACGCGGTGCATGCACAAACCGGCCTCGTCACGTTCCACTGCCCGCTGGCCAGCTCGGAGTGGAACGGCTTCAGCGTCGAACAATGGCGCGGCACCGTGGTGGAGGCGCAGGCACTGCTGCTGACGAACCCGAAAGAACGCGAGGACCACATCGTGCCGCGCGCCGGCCGCACCACCACGCTGCGCAGCGGGCGCGCGCGCGGTCCGCTGGTAGGCGGCAACCTGGCGGTGCTCAGCAGCCTGGCCGGCTCGCCCTACCTGCCCGCGTTCGACGGCGCCATCCTGTTCCTGGAAGAAGTGAACGAGTACATCTACCGCGTGGACCGCATGCTCAGCACGCTGATGCTGTGTGGCGCACTGCAGCGTGTGGCCGGCGTGGTGCTGGGTGCCTCCACCCGCTGCGAGCCGGGCGATGGCAAGTACGGCACGCTGACGTTGGACGAGGTCTTCGACGACTACTTCAAACCGCTGAACGTGCCCGTCTACAGCGGCGCGTCGTTCGGCCACATCCGCCGCAAGTTCACGCTGCCGGTGGGGCTGGAGGTGGAGATGGATGCCGACGCCGGCACCATCCGCTATCTGCAGCCGGCGGTGGTTTGAGCGACCGAGGGGCTTTCGTCTCAGAACGAAGAAGCCGGCTCGCGCAGAAAGGCCTGTTCTTCGTCGGTGGACAAACGGCCGAGCACCGCATTGCGGTGCGGGTAACGGCCGAAGCGCTGGATGATGAGCTGGTGCTTGTGCGCCCACTGCTGCGCGTCGGCCAGCGCCGGGTGTTGTGCTGCCAGCTCGCCAAACAGGCGCATCGACTCGTCCTGCGCGGCCGCGCTTTCGGCGTGTTCAAAGGGCAGGTAGACGAACCAGCGCTGCAGGGGAGCCAGCTGCAGATGGTCGCCGCTGGCCACCAGCGCCCGCGCAGAAGCCAGCGCGCGCGCGTCGCCGGCAAAGGCCCGCGGGGTGTCGCGAAAGACGTTGCGCATGAACTGGTCGAGCACCACGATGCGGGCCACTGCGGCTTCGGGCCCGGCGCCCCAGGCTGGCAGGCCGGTGGCCCGTGCGGCGTCGATGGAGGTGCCGAACTGCTGCGCGATGCTGCGGTCGAACGCCGGGTCCTTGCGGAACCATTCGGCTCTGGGCTGTGTAGCGGCAGGCTGACCAAACCAGAAGTCCAACACCGCTTGCGCAGTCACCGCGGGTGGGCCGCCGGGCGGCGACCCCGGGTCAGAGGCAGGCTGGGATGCAGACAGGGGCAGGCTCACGGCGCTGGTGGTGCTGGTGGTGCTGGTGGTGCTGGTGTTCAAGGCGCTGGTGGTGCTGCTGGTGTTGGTGGTGTTGGTGGTGTTCAAGGCGTTGATGGCGTTGATGGCGCTGATGGCACTGATGGCACTGATGGCGCTCACGTCATCAGCCGCCGGCCGAGGCCAGCAAATCCTGCGTTGGTGGGTGGCGCTTCATGTAGCTCGCCACGTAGCTGCAGCTGGGCTGCACGCGCAAGTGGTTCGCGCGCGCCCAGTCCAGCGCCGCCTGCACCAGCTGCCCCGCCAGGCCCAGCCCTTGCAGCGCGGGCGGCACCTCGGTGTGGTGCAGCACCAGCACGTCGCCCCGGCGGACATAGCAGCATTCGGCCAGATCGGCGCCCTGGGTGCACTCGAAGCGCTGCGCGCCGGGGTTGTGGACGACGGTGGGTGTGTTCATCGGTGGCGGGCTCTCGACTCGGGTGCTGGCGCGGCAGCGCTGCGGCTTCTATGATGCCCGAACCGCCAGTACCAAGGTGCCCGCCTCATGAACGCCACGGCCTCAGACCACGTCGAACTGGAAACCCGCCATCACGAGCTGCGCAAGTCGCAGATGGTGATGGTGGACGGCAACCTCATGGCGAACCTTCGAACGGTGCAGCAGGGACTGAGCGCCCGCGCCCATGCCGGCGGCTACTGGGGCTTTGCCGCGGCGCCGGCCCACGCCACCGTAGACGCGGCCGAGCGCCAGGCCGTGCAGCGGCAAGCCCTGGCCAACGCGCGCGCCATGTCGCGCTTCGGCCCGCGCCAGCTGCTGCAGCTGCCAACGACACAGCACCGGGGCCGCCACGCTTACGCGGGCCGCACCGCGCTCAGCGCCGCCGAATGCAACGAACGCCTGGCGCAGCTGCACGCCTATTGCAAGCAGCGCTACCCCGGCCTGCGCGCCACGCGCTTCGTCATCGGCGACGAGCACCATCACAAGGAGCTGCAGACCAGCAGCGGCACCGAGGCGCTGGCCAGCATCCAGCGCGCGCTGTGCGTGATGGTGCTGTCCGATGTCGACGACAGCGGGTCTCCCATCGAACTGGCCGACATGCTGTCGGGCCCAGGCAGCCTGGCCGATCTGGACTGGTCGCTCGAGACGCTGGCGCCGCGGCTGGAGCAGCTGCACGCCCACCTGCAGGCCAAGCGCCAGGCCGTGGCTGCACGCGGCGGCCGTCAGACCGTGGTGCTGGCGCCCGAACTGGCCGGCATGCTGGCGCACGAGGCCATGGGCCACCCCTGCGAAGCCGACGCCGTGCTGGCCGGCGCCGTCACCGCCGGCTTGCTGGGCCAGCCGGTGGCCAGTGCACTGGTGAGCATGCTGGACGTCGCCCACACCTGGCAGGGGCAGGAAGCGATGCAGCCGGTGTACGTGGACGACGAAGGCACGCCGGCGCGCGACGTGCTGATGATCGACCGCGGCGTGCTCAGCGGCTTCATGCACAGCCGCGAAACGGCCGCCCGCATGGGCCAGGCACCGACCGGCAACGCCCGCGCCTACAACCCTGACGACGAGCCGTTGATCCGCATGCGCAACACCGTCATCGTGCCCGGCACCTCCAAGCTGCAGCAGATGATCGAAGGCGTGGACGACGGCTACCTGCTGATGAAAACCGGCAACGGCCAGGCCGATTCGACGACCGAGTTCATGTTCGGCGTCAGCCTGGCCTACGAGATACGCAAAGGCCGGCTGGGGCGCGCGGTGCGCAACACCACGCTGTCGGGTTCGGCCATCCAGGTGCTGAAGGACGTGGACGCCGTCAGCGACGACATGCACTGGTCCTGCGCCGGCTACTGCGGCAAGAAGCAACCGATGGTGGTGGCGATGGGCGGCCCGGCGCTGCGCACGGTGGCGCACCTGGGCGGGGAGTGAAGACGATGAACACCCGCAACGCCAGCGCCAGAGACAGCACCGCCGCCAGCACCGCCGCCAGCACCTCCGCCAGCTCCCCCGCCCCACAGGGCAGCACACGCACCATCGACGCGGCAAGGCAGGTGCAGCAGACCGCGCAGCAAGCGTTGCAGCTGATGCGGGCGCAGGGCTTCGAGCACGCGCAGGTGAGCGTGACCTCGCTGCGCCGCAGCGAGGTCTGCCTGGCCCACAACGAAGCGAGCCTGCTGCGCAGCACCGCCGGCTACAGGCTGCAACTGGTGGGTTTGCTGGACGGCCGGCGCGCCGCCAGCGAAGCGAGCAGCATCGACAGCCGGAGTCTGCAAAACACCGTGCAGGAGCTGTGGGTCAACGTGGCCTCGGCGCCGCAGGATGCGGCCAATGCCGTGTCGGCCGACCAGCAGCTGCAGCATGTGCGCGGCCTGCCCACGGGCAACGGCTCAGCCCACGGCGAGAGCTCGGAGAACGACACCCTGGCGCAAACCATGGCCGACCTGCTGGCCTGGCGCCAGCAGCACACACCCGAAGTGATGCTGGAAGACGCGCTGGCCGGCCACAACCACCAGCACGCCTGTGTGCTGACCAGCGGCGGCAGCGAGCTGCTGACCGACCAGCGCTGGTACGACGCCCAGGTGTTCGGCCTGGCGCGCGAGGGCTCAACAGCAGGCCGGGCCGGCGGTGAGGCTGGCGGCAAGTCGGTCGGCAAGACGGGCGGCCATACAGGCGGCAATACAGGCGGTAAAAGCAGTTCGTTCAACTTCGCCGGTGGCAACGCCGACACGCTGCTGGGCCAGCCCATCGAGCAGCGCTTTGGCATCGGCTCGATGATGCAGGCGCTGGTGCGGCAAATCGACGCCAGGCCCATGGGCGCGCGCTTCCAGGGTGCGGTGGTGCTGACGCCGCCGGCCGTGGCCAGCCTGCTGGGCTGGCTGCTGGGCCAGCTGGCAGACCAGGCGCTGATCGACGGCAGCAGCGTCTACCGTCAACGCGTGGGCCAGTCGGTGACGTCTGCCGCGCTGACCTTGAAGAGCCGCTTCGACGCGCCCGGTGTGGCGCCGCTGTCGGCCGACGGTTTCGTGGCCGCGCCGGTGGAGCTGATCAGCAACGGCCGCCTGAACCTGCTGACGCCCAGTCTGTACGGCAGCCGCAAGACGGGGCTGCCGCACGTGCCGCTGGCCGGCCAGGGCTGGGACATGGCCGCTGGCAGCAGGCCGCTGGCCGAGCTGATCGCTGCCGTGCCGCGCGGCGCGTTGGTGGACCGGCTGTCGATGGGCCGACCGTCGGCCAATGGCGACTTCTCCGGCGTCATCAAGAACAGCTTTGCGATTGAAGGCGGCCAACCCGGCCACGCATTGTCGGAAACCATGATCTCCGGCAACGTGGCGCAAATGCTGAGCGACGTGCAAGCCGCCAGCTGCGAGCGCATCGACACCGGCAGCTGGGTGCTGCCCTGGCTGCTGGTGCCCGGGTTGCATTTCTCCTGAGCATCCAAGGCCCCTGACGGCGCCCGGCGTTCGCGAAGAAAAAAGGGCGTCACGGCCAGGCCTTTGCTCCCTCTCCCTTCCAGGGAGAGGGTTGGGGGCGAGGCGGGGGTTTCGAGCCGCATGCGGCGAGCCCGCCAAGCGATGCCGGCTTGCAGGCCGGCATGCGCACTGCAAGTGAGGGTGCAGTGCCGGCAAATCAACGACTTGGAAGTTTTGTTTCTCATGAGCGCGGCCGCACTGCGCCCGCAGGCGGCTTCGCCGCTGGCTGGCTGAAGCTGGCTGAAGCTGGGTGAAGCTGGGTGATGCTGGCCGAAGCTGGCCGCCCCACCGCGAAGCTCGGGCCTGTATCAGGCCGGCATCAACGTCGCCGGGTCCAGGTAGGCCTGCCGCCAGGTTTCGAAGTCCAGCGTGTCGGCCGCCTCGGTCTGGCGCTGCTCCTCGCGTGAAGCCTGCGCTTGTGCTTCGAAGGCAGACTGCTGCTCTGCCGACCAGGGCAAGGCCAGGATGTGCTGGCGTATCTGCTCGGCCTGGGCGCGCGCAAAGGCCGTGTAGGAACCGGAAAAGTCCTGCTGCATCGACTGCAGCACGCGCGCCGAAGGCAGCGTGTGCGGCGCCGCCAGCGAGGCCTGTGCCGCCGCCAGCGCGGCGCTGTAGTCACGGCAGCCCTGCGCCGTGTCGAGCGCCTGCGCGATGGGGCCGCACTGCGCCAGGATGTCGGCCGCCCAGCCCAGCAACGCCACCGGCTGGCCCTGCCGTTCCAGCATCAGCCCGGGCTCGCGGCCGTGGGTGGCCGTGCGGTGCTGGTTGCGGCCGAGCGCGGCAATCTCTTCGGGTGTGTCGGGCGGGCTGTCCTGCAGCAGACAGTGCAGCAAGAAGACGTCGAGAAAGCGCAGTGTCGACGCTTCGATGCCCACCGGGACGAAGGGATCGAGATCCATGCAGCGCACTTCGATGTACTCCACACCGCGCTCGCGCAGCGCGCGCAGCGGGCGTTCACCACGACGGATCACGCGCTTGGGGCGGATGGTGCCGTAGAACTCGTTTTCAATCTGCAGCAGCGTCGTCGCCAGCTGGTTGTATTCATCGCCCAGGTTCTTCAGGCCGATGGCTTCGTAGGCCGGGTAGGGGCGTGTCAGCGCCTCGTGCAAAGACGCCGCGTAGCTGTCCAGGTTGTTGTAGCTGACGGCCAGACTGGCCTGGGCGTCGCTCTGGTAGCCCAGCGGCCCCATGCGCAGGCTGGTGGCGTGTGGCTGGTGCAGGGTGTACTCGGCCAGCGGCAGCAGCTTGTGTTCACGCCCTTCGACAAAGCTGGTGCACACCGCCGGGCTGGCGCCGAACAGCGCGAGCAGCACGAAGGCGTGACGGCGGAAGTTGCGGATGAGCGCAAAGTGCTCGTCGTTGCTCAACCCGGGCAGCGACCAGTTGTAGTGGATGCCGCTGATGGTCTGCATGCGCCGACCGTAGCGGTGGCCCAGGCCCATGCGGTACACGCTCTTGGCGCGGCCGATGTTGCTGCTGCCGTAGCTGCCCAGAGGGATGTTCTCGTCCGGCGGCAGGCCGCAGGGCATGCTGCCCACCCACAACATCTCTTCGCTGGCTTCCAAGGTGCGCAGCGTGAACTGGTGGATGCGCGTCAGCTCGTCGATGCAGTCCTGCACGCCGGCATGCACGCCGGTGATCAGCTCGAGCTGGCTTTCGCTGTAGTCGGTGGTGATGCGCGGGTGCGTCAGCGCCGAGCCCAGCGCCACCGGATGCGGTGTGCGTGCCAGGCTGCCACCGCGTTGCGTGCGCAGGCTTTCTTTTTCGATGCCGCGGCGGATGCCCAGCAGGCGCTCGGTGCCCAGGCGTTGCAATCGGGTGGCCAGGGTGTTCATGCGGTGGATAACAGGCGCTTCGGGGGCCGAAGGTTAACCGTTTGACCGCAGGTATGCAGGCGCTGCGTGAAGGCGGTACGTGCAGGCCGTGCGTGCATGCAGTAAGTGCAGGCCGCCGCGGCGGCGCTATGCTGGCCGGTTGGGCATCCGGCTGCGGGCCCTGGCAAAGATCCTGGTGGAGACCCTGATGAAGAGAAGGCATTTTTTCCTCGGCGTGGGTGCGGCAGCAGGCGCGCTGGTGGTGGGCTGGGGCCTGATGCCGGTGCGCCAGCGGCAGCGGCCGCGGCAGCCGCTGCCCACCTCGGCCGGGCAGACGGCCTTCGGCGGCTGGCTCAAGCTCGGCGCCGACGGCCGCGTGGTGGTGATGGTGCCCAAGAGCGAGATGGGCCAGGGCGTGCACACCGGGCTGGCCATGGTGCTGGCCGAAGAGCTGGACGCCGACTGGGCAAGCGTGAGCGTGGAGCACCCGCCGATCGACAAAATCTACAACAACCTGACCACGGTGGTGGACGGGCTGCCTTTCCACCCCGACTATGCCGGGGCGGTGAAAAAGGTCGCCGGCTGGCTGACCGCCAAGACCATGCGCGAGCTGGGCGTGATGATGACCGGGGGCTCGACCAGCATCAAGGACCTGTGGCTGCCGATGCGCGAAGCCGGCGCCAGCGCACGCGCCATGCTGGTGGCGGCAGCGGCTCAGAGCTGGGGCGTGCCGGCGTCGGAAATCACCGTCGCCCAGGGCGTTATCAGCCACGCCAGCGGCAAGTCGGCACGCCTGGGCGAGATGGCCGCGGCGGCAGGGCGCCTGCCACTTCCCGAAGGCGTGGTGCTGAAGCAGCCGGCGCAGTTCAAGCTCATCGGCCAGCCGCTGCCGCGCCTGGAGGCGGCCGCCAAGTCACGCGGCCAGGCCACCTTCGGCATCGATACCGTGCTGCCCGGCATGCTGTACGCCAGTGTCACGATGTGCCCCACGCTGGGCGGCAAGGTGGCTTCGTTCGACGGCGCTGCCGCCGCCAGCATGCCCGGCGTGAAGAAGGTGCTGCCCGTGGCTGGCTACCACGGTGGCACCGCCGGCGTGGCGGTGGTGGCCGACCGGCCCTGGCGCGCGCAACAGGC